>JBDKUU010001156.1:0-3611 GCA_039679525.1 Phycisphaerales bacterium
TCGAAGACTGCGGCCTGCCCCGGGCTCTGTCGACCCGCGATGTGTTAGCGAGGACTCGCCATGTCGGATAAACAGGACAACATGAATCGCCGCAAGTTCCTTCGCGAGGGGCTCTGGGGCGCGTGCCTGGCCGGGGCCGGGACCGCGGTGGGCCTGAGCGTCGCGAAGAACAATCCGGGCAATATGGTCTGGCAGATCGATCCGTACAAGTGCATCGCGTGCGGCAACTGCGCGACGTACTGCGTGCTGGAGGAATCGGCGGTCAAGTGCGTCCAGGCCTACGCGATGTGCGGCTACTGCGATCTTTGCACGGCGTATCTCGTGCCCGAGCCCAAGGCCCTGGACACGGCCGCGGAGAATGCCCTATGCCCGACCGGGGCCATCAAGCGGACCTACGTCGAGGACCCGTATTATGAGTACACAATCGACGAGTCGCTCTGCAACGGGTGCGGCAAGTGCGTCAAAGGCTGCGTGGCGTTCGGCAACGGATCGCTCTTTCTCCAGGTGCGTCACGACCGGTGCAAAAACTGCAATGAGTGCGCGATCGCGGCGGCCTGTCCCTCGCAGGCGTTCAAGCGGGTGCCCGCGGATCAGCCGTATCTGTTGAAGGGGACGGACAAGAAATCATGATGCGATTCGCCCGTCTCTCGATATTCACAGTCGCTTTGCTGATCCCGTGCCTGCGGGCGCAGGGGGAGATTCGTTTTCCGCCGCCGCAATTCGAGAACGGCTACACGTTCCCGCAGACGACCTCGCCGGCGGCGCAGCCCGTCTGGCACGAGTACATCGACGCGATCGTGCTGATCGCTGGTTTGTTCCTCGCCTCGTACCTGATTCTCAAGAGGCGAAGCCGTCGAGCGATTTTCGCTCTGATGATCGGCTCGCTCTTCTATTTCGGCTTCGTGAGGGACGGCTGCATCTGCCCGATCGGGTCGATTCAGAATGTGACTCTGACCGCTTTCGACAGCGGCTACGCGATACCGATCGCGGCGACGATATTCTTCATCGCGCCGCTGGTGTTCACGCTGTTCAACGGCCGGGTGTTCTGCGGCGCGATCTGCCCTCTGGGAGCGATCCAGGACGCGGTCCTGATTCATCCCGTGGCGGTGCCTCGCTGGCTCGAGAGCGGCCTGCGGCTGTTCGCGTACACATACCTCGGGGCGGCGGTCCTCTTTGCCGCTACGGGCAGCGCGTTCGTCATCTGTCGGTACGATCCGTTCGTCGGGTTCTTCAGGCTGGGCGGCAACTGGAACGTCCTGATCATCGGCGCGAGCCTCTTGCTGATCGGCCTGTTCATCGGGCGGCCGTACTGCCGCTTTCTGTGCCCGTATGGCGTCGTGCTGCGGCAGCTCTCGCGGCTTTCAAAACGGCGCGTGACGATCACGCCGAGCGAGTGCATCCAGTGCCGCTTGTGCGAAGACTCCTGCCCGTTCGGCGCGATTCGCGAGCCAACAGGGGATTGGCCCGAAGGCGAGTACCGGATCGCCAAGAGACGGCTGGCCTTGTTCCTGACGCTGCTGCCCATCCTCGTCGCCGGCGGCGTTTGGGGAGGTTATACGCTGAGGAATCAGTTGGCCCGCATGCACCCGCGAGTCCGCACGGCCGAACGCGTCTACCTGGAGGAGGCCGGCAAAGTCCAGGGAACGGACAACGTGAGCGACGCGTTCCGGGCGACGGGCCAGACGACCGAAGTCCTCTATGGCGACGCGACGAAGATCCGCGATCGATTCGGCCTCGGCGGGGCTTTGCTCGGCGGGTTTGTCGGCCTGATCGTTGGAGGCAAGCTGGTCGCTTTGTCGGTTCGTCGCAGGCGGACCGAGTACGAGGCGGACCCGGCGAGTTGCTTCGCCTGCGGGCGATGCTACAAGGCGTGCCCGAAGGAGCACGAGCGGCTCAAGAAGAACAAGGAGGCGGGGCACGCATGACGCAAGAAATGGATCGTACACAGATCTGGCTTCGGGCGGCGAAGACGACCTCGATTGTCGGCGGGGTCTTCTCAGGCATCTTCACCGTGCTTCTGGTCGTGAATCTTATCGGCAGCGCGGTCGTCGGGCCGGCGAGAGAAACCAAGCTGACCGGTTTGCAGTCGCAGGTCCAGAAGGACCCGGCGAACGAGACGCTCTTGTCCGAGGTGCGGCAACTCGATCTCAGAATTCGGCGGGACCGGATCTGGCGGCTCGACTTCTCGCACAAGGCGGCCCACATGCTGCTGGTCAGCGTCGTCGTTCTACTGGTGGCCGGCAAGATCGCGAACGACCTGGGCAAGGGACATCCCCGGCCCGGGCACGCAACAGATCGAGGAGAGATACAGGTGAGAGAAGCGAAGCAGGCTCGCTGGGCGGTCGCGGGCGGATTGGCTGTGTTGGTCGTGGGCATGTCGCTGCTGGCGATGAGCGGGTGGGTCCAGTTCGCCCAGGCCCGGGATACGGGTCCGGCGTTCGCCTCCATGGAAGAGAAGCAGATGCAATGGCATCGATTCCGAGGTCCCGGCGGAGCCGGCGTCAGCGCGTACACGAATATCCCGACCGCCTGGAACGGAAAGACGGGCGAAGGCATTCTCTGGAAGACGCTCGTGCCCAAGATCGGGCGGAACTCGCCGGTGGTCTGGAAGGACCGCATTTTCCTGACCGGCGCCGACCCGAACGGGCGACAGGTGTACTGCTTCGACGCGAAGAACGGTCAACTGCTGTGGAAGGGCGACGTGCCGACGACGCCGGAAGGGGCCAAGCTCGAGATGATGGAAGACACGGGCTACGCCGCATGCACCGCCGCGACGGATGGGCGGCGGATCTACGCGATCTTCCCCACGGGCGATGTCGCCGCGTTCGACTTCAACGGCCGGCGGCTCTGGAATAAGAGCCTTGGCGTGCCCGATAGTTCATACGGCTATGCGTCCTCGCTGGAGACCTACGAGAAGCTCGTGCTCATCCAGTACGACCAAGGCGACGGCAGCGAAGGCAAATCGAAGGTCATCGCGCTGGATGGCGTCACCGGCCAGGTCGCCTGGGAAGCCAAACGCACGCTGCCGAATTCCTGGGCCACGCCCATCGTCGTGAACGTGGAGGGCAAGCCGCAATTGATCACGCTTGCGGACCCGAACATGGTCGCGTACAACCCCGCGAACGGCGCCGAGATCTGGCGTGCCGAATGCCTCGGCGGCGACCTGGCTCCTTCGCCGATCTACGCCGGCGGGCTGGTCATGGCGGTTCAGCCGTACTCGCAGTTGGTCGCAGTCAAGCCGACGGGGCAGGGCGACGTCACCAAGTCGAACGTCGCTTGGAAGATGGAGGAAGGCGGGCCGGACATCTGCTCGCCCGTCAGCGACGGCAAATACGTCTATCTGCTGGAGAGCGCGGACCTGCTGATCTGCTGCGAGGTCGCAACGGGCAAGAAACTGTACGAGCAGGAGCTCAAAGGAGATTTCCGGGCCTCGCCGAGCCTCGTGGGCGACAAGCTCTACGTGCTCGATATGAAGGGCGTCATGCACATCGTTCAGGCTGGGCCCGAGTTCAAAGAACTGGGCAAGTGCGAGTTGGGCGAGGAATGCTTCGCGTCGCCCGCGTTCGCCGACGGCCGAATCTACATCCGCGGGAAACAGAATCTCTACTGCA
>JBDKUU010001157.1:0-3723 GCA_039679525.1 Phycisphaerales bacterium
CACAGAAGAGGCAAAGAGCCGATGACAATCGCATAGAACCCATTTCGTCCTCCGAAATCGTGCAGCGACGTCTATTGTACCGGGTTGCGACCTGCCGATCAAGACGCGGCGATTCCCGGGCTGCCGCTTGCAATCGGGCGGGGTTTCGGCTATAACGACCGTCTCTTTCGGAACTCAGGTGGTCCATACTAACCAAGGAGCATGAGGCACATGCGATATAGCCAGATGTTCATACCGACGGTGAAAGAGGTCCCCGCGGAGGCCGAGATCACCAGCCATCAATTGATGATCCGCGCGGGCCTGGTCCGCAAAGTCGCCAGCGGCACGTACACCTACTTGCCGCTCGGGTGGCGGACGCTCAAGAAGATCATCGACATCGTCCGCGAGGAGATGAATCGGGCCGGGGCCCAGGAGATCATGGTGCCCTGCCTCCAGCCGCTCGAACTCTGGCAGCAGACAGGCCGCAGCGAGGACTACGGCGAGACCATGTTCCGCGTCAAGGACCGCCACGAGCGGTGGAACGTCCTGGGCCCGACCGCCGAGGAGGTGTTCACGTCCCTCGCGGCCGGCGAGATCAACTCGTACAAGCAGTTGCCCGTGAACCTCTACCAGATCACGCCCAAGTTCCGGGACGAGTTCCGGCCGCGGTTCGGCGCGTTGCGGTCGCGCGAGTTCATCATGAAGGACGCATACAGTTTCGACGCGACGCCCGAGAGCCTGCACAAATCGTACATGGCGATGTACGACGCCTATTGCCGCGTCTTCACGCGGTGCGGCCTGGAATACGTCATCGTCGAGGCCGAGACCGGCGAGATGGGCGGGTCCGGCTCCCACCAGTTCACGATCCCCTGCGAGTCCGGCGAAGATACGATCGTCTTTACGGCCGACGGATCGTACGCGGCGAACCTGGAGAAAGCCGAGATCGATCCGTTGCCCAAGGAGCCCGTCAAGGGCGAGATCCCCGCTCCCGAGAATGTCGAAACGCCGAACGTCGGCAGCATCGAAGCGGTCTGTGCGTTCCTCAAGACCAAACCGAAGAGGATGATCAAGACGCTCATCTTCAACGCCGGCGGCGAGATCGTCGCGGCGCTCGTCCGCGGCGACCACGACGTCAATCCGGAAAAGCTCGCCCAAGTGCTCGGCGGCGTCCACATCGAATTGGCCAACGAGGAGTCGATCCGCAAGGCGACCGGCGCCAACGTCGGCTTCGCAGGCCCCATCGGCTTGGCGGGCCGGGTGTCCAAGATGGTCATCGACCACGCGGTGGCCGCGATGGCGCTCAGCGTGACCGGCGCGAACAAGACCGACTACCACACCCGCAACGTCGTCCCCGGCCGGGACTTCCCGGTTCAGGGCGAGAATATCGTCGTGGCGGACGTTCGTTTCGCCGCCCCCGGCGACACGCATAAAGGCGTCCCCGTGCAGTTCAAGAAAGGCATCGAGGTCGGCCAGGTCTTCAAGCTGGGCACCAAGTACAGCAAGAAGCTCGGCGCCAACTACAAGGACGAGGCGGGCGAGCTGCACCCCTGCCTGATGGGCTGCTACGGCATCGGCATCAATCGCATCATGGCCTCCGCCATCGAACTGTACAACGACGAGAACGGCATCATCTGGCCGATCACCATCGCTCCGTTCGAGGTGATCGTCACGCCGGTGAACCAGGACGACCCGGACGTCGTGCGAGTGGCCGACGATCTGTACCGCACGCTCACCGACGCGGGGCTGGAGGTGCTCCTGGACGACCGCGACCTCCGCGGCGGCGTGAAGTTCAAGGACGCCGACCTGATCGGCATCCCGATCCGCGTGACCGTCGGCAAGAAGTCCGTCGTCGAGGGCAACGTCGAGGTCAAGCTGCGGTCCGAAAAGGACAGTACGAAAACCGCGATCTCCGAGGCGCCGCAGAAGGTGATCGACTTGGTGAATTCGCTCAAGGCAAGAGTCAAGCCGAAGGCGTAGGGTGTGCCCCGCACACCATTATTTAGCACGGTCCATGAGAAACGGTGTGCACGGCACACCCTGCAAGGAGAAGACCGATGATGACACGCAGAAATCTGATCCGCAGCGCCTCGGTGCTCGCGGCCGGCGCCGTCGCCGGACAGCTTTCCGGCACTGCCTCCGCGGCAGCCATCGAGTTCGACAAGATCGAACGCGTGGCGACCAAGGGCCGGATCCTGCAATCCGTGAGCCAGTGGTGCTTCGACAAATGGTCGCTGGAGGAGCTGTGCCAGGTGTGCCAGAAGCTGGGCCTCAAGGCGATCGACCTGCTGGGCCCGGATTCGTTCGCCACGGTCAAGAAGTACGGCTTGGTGGTCTCCATGGTCAACAGCCACCCGCTGACCGACGGCCTGGCCGACAAGAAGTATCACGACATGTGCCTGGCCAAGCTGCGGGAGACCATCGACGCCACGTCGGAGGCCGGGTTCCCCAACGTGATCAGCTTCTCGGGCAACCGCCGGGGGATTCCGGACGACGTCGGAATCGAGAACGCCGTCGAAGCCCTCAAAAAGATCGCCGGCTACGCCGAGCAGAAAAAGGTCACGATTTGCCTGGAGTACCTCAACAGCGTCGGCCACAAGGACTACATGTTCGACCACATGGCCTGGGCGGTCGAGGTCTGCAAACAGGTCGGATCGGATCGCGTGAAGATCCTGTACGACATCTATCACGCCCAGATCATGGAAGGCAACATCATCGACACGATCCGCAAGAACAAGGACTACATCGGCCACTACCACACGGGCGGCAACCCCGGCCGAAACGAGATCGACGAGACGCAGGAACTATACTACCCGGCGATTCTGAAGGCCATCGCGGACACCGGCTTCAAGGGCTACGTCGCCCACGAGTTCGTGCCGAAGCGCGACCCGCTGACGTCGCTGACCTACGCGGCCCGCATCTGCGACGTGTGACCGCCGAACAATAGTTACCGGACCTGACAACGACCCCGGGCGACATGGACTGTAGAGAGTCCGTGTCGCCCGGCTCTTTTATTAAGCCCTTCCACCGGACGGCCGAATTTGGTAGAATAGGGCATCTGCAGCGATCCTGAGTGTTGGACGGCTGTTTTGTGGTGTGTGTCATGTCCGGGCGAAAACAAATCGTATTTGTTTTGGGCTTGTTTTTCGTGCTCGCGGTGCTGGTGAACGGCGTGCAGGCGAGATTCCTGAGCCGCAGGCAGGCGGAATCGACGCCTCGCGGTCGAATCGCCTGTGTGCCCAGCTCCACGATGGGAGTGCGTTATCCCGATCCCTTCGCCCTGGGCAACCACTCATACGCTTCCACCGCATTCGAACGCAACGGGATCGTCTACACCTGCCGGGCCGGGCACATCGACATCACCCACCTGCGAAAGATCGCCGACTGGACGGCGTACCTGGCCTCCAAGCTGCAGGATGCTCTCCTGGAGGACCGCACGGAGTTCTCGTATCGCATGTGGGAGCCGTCCGTGTACCACGTTCGAATCGCCTATCCGCCCGCTTGGGGCAGCCTGGTCGGCGTCCACAAGGAATCCGTCGCCCACGAGGTCGCCATCGAGCTCGCTCAGTATCTGGCCTTCAACTGCGGCACGTGGCACGAGATCCTGACCTGGTTCGGGTACAGGGGCATCGGGATCTGGCCGGAGTACCAGTCCGCGTTCTCGTGGGAAGACAACTACTCGAATCTCCTGGGTTGCCGGCTCGCGGCGGAGGCTCTGCGGGACCCCGACCATGATTTCGATACGGC
>JBDKUU010001158.1:0-2056 GCA_039679525.1 Phycisphaerales bacterium
TTCATTGTGCGTAGCCGCACAATAGTTGTCGTCGCCATCCGCATCCGTTCTCGTCGACCACGATAGCGAAACGAGCGGACGTAGTCAAGCGGGAAAGAAGTCATAAGCTACTGAGAGATAGCAAGTAAGAGCTGCCTCCTGCGGGCGTCGGGCGTCGTCCGAGACGTCTTGCTCAGCCTGCCGCAACGAGCGAGGGAAGCGGGACTCCTCAGACAACGCCGCGGCAAGCCTTCTCGGCGAAAATCTGCATTTCGACGGCGGGATTTTTGAACAAATGGGCTGGACAACCGAATGTTAAGATAGGTAAATTGTCGCACAAGTAGGAGTCTAACGGAGAACAACCTCTGGAGGAGGTAACAGCATGGAGTGGCGATTCAGCCGGAAGTGTCTGTCTGCGTTCGCCTGGGTGCTGGCCGTGGGAGCGGCAGTCCAGGCGGGAACCATTCACGTCGGTATGGAGTCCTCTGCCGAGCATCATTCCCTCAAGTCCGCGGTCGCGGCGGCCCAAAGCGGCGACACGATCGTCCTGTCCGAGGGCCACTACAACAGCGACGGCTTCCGCGACGTGACGATCCGCGACAAGGCGATCACGATCCGCGGGCGGGACCCGAACGATCCGACCGTCGTCGCCAAGACGATCCTCGACTGTCGAGGCGGCGAGAGTCAGAACCATCGGGCGTTCGAGGTCGTCCCGGGCCAGAGCACGCGGCTGGAGATCATGGGACTGACGATCGTCAACGGCTACTACAGCATGTCCGGCGGGGTCGTGCTCTGCGAAGGAGCCGAGTTCCGCGCCTACAACTGCACATTCTCGGACAGTCGCGTCCAGTGGTGGGGCGGCGTCCTGCACCTTCGCGACAGCCAGGTGCGGCTCGATGGCTGCACGTTCTCCAACAATGTCTCGGACGGCTCGCACGGGGCCGCGATCTTCTGCGCGGCCTGCGCGATCGAGCTCGACAATTGCGCGTTCCTGGCCAACTCCGGCGGAGCCATCGAAAGCTACGACAGCGACCTGACGCTGACGCAGTGCGTGTTTCAGGAGAACACCGGCCAGGCCGGCGCGGCGATCAACAGCCGAGTGGACGCCAACCCGGAGAGCCCCTCGCGATTGAACCTGAGCCGCTGCACGTTCGTCGGCAACGCCGCCCAGACGCAAGGCGGGGCCCTGTACAGCTACGAAGTCAACGCCGTCGTCGACGACTGCACGTTCACCGCGAACACCGCCGGCACGGACGGCGGCGCGATTCTCAACCACCGCTCGAATCCCGTGCTGACCGACTGCGTCTTCGCGGGCAACAAGGCCCAAGGCCTGGGCGGCGCCGCGATGAGCCTCTTCGGCAGCAGCCCGCAGATCATCCACTGCACGCTCGTCGCCAACCGCGCGAGCCGCGGCGGCGCCCTGGCCTGCAAGGGGCAGGGCCGCACGTCCATCAGCCACAGCATCCTGTGGGACAACGCCGCCGAGCGGGGGCAGAGCCTGTACCTGGCCCGCTATGAATGGAGCGGCGTGCAGACCGCCGCGGCCGCCGTCGAGTACAGCGACGTGGACGGCGGACAGAGCAGCGTCTCCGCGGAGTCCGGGTGCTCACTGACCTGGTCGGCGGGCAATCTCGACGCCGATCCCCTGTTCACCGGGCCGGCCCACGACGACTACCGCCTGTCGCCCGACTCGCCGTGCATCGATGCGGGCGATCCTCGCTACACCGCCGCCTCCGACGCGGAGGACCTGGACAACTACTCTCGCCAATTCGGGTCCGCGGTCGATCTCGGCGCATACGAGTACCGCGGCCTGGGCGCGGTCTATCATTTCCGCTCGCCCGCCGGGGACAGGGACTTCTACACGATCTCCGGGGCCGAACGCGACCGGCTCCTCGCCGAGTTCCCCGCCGTCTGGATCTATGAGAACGTCGCCTACTACGCGTTCTACGAGCCGATCGTGGAATACCTCCGCCCGGTGTATCGCTTCTGGTCCCCCATCCTCAAGTCGCACGTCTGGACCATCCTCGAGGAAGAGCGGGAGGACCTGGTGCAGAAGCACGCCGATGCATGGATCTTC
>JBDKUU010001159.1:0-7772 GCA_039679525.1 Phycisphaerales bacterium
AGGCCCGGCGCATGCCTCCGTGCGTGTGGGGACCTATTCTCTGCCTGAACCGCAATGGGAGGAGGGAAAAGGAACTAAGGAGTCCAAGTGAAGGTTCTATTGGTCGATCCGCCCTTTTACAGGCTGATCGGATTCTATAACCGGTACTTTCCGCTGGGTCTGGTGACGGTTGGGACGGCGCTTCGGAACGCAGGTCACGAGGTGGTTGTCTACGACGCGGACTACAATGAGAGTCCGCACGCTATGGATTACCAGCGTCTTCCGGAGCACTATCCGGAATATCTCGCCTGTTTCCGCGATCCGACCCACCCCGTCTGGCAGGAGATAGGCCGGACAGTGGAACAGATCAGACCCCAGGTGGTCGGGATTTCGATCTGGACGACCTACGCCGCGTCGGCGTTTCATGTCGCCGGGATCTGCAAGGCGGTCGCCCCCGACTGCCTCATCGTCGCTGGCGGCCCTCACGCCACGGTCAAGAGCGAGGAGGTCCTGAGAATCTGCCCCGCGATCGATTGCGTCGTTCGCGGCGAGGGGGAATCGGCCATGGTCGAACTGGCGGCCGGGACCGACTCGCCGATCCAGGCGATCGAGGGTCTGTCCTACCGGTGCGGCGACCGGATCGTGCACAATCCGGCCAGGGCGAGACTCGCGAACCTGGACGAAATCCCGATACCGGACAGAACCCTCCTGATGAACAGGCGAACCTATTCGTCGGAGGACATGGGTCTGATCATGACCAGCCGCGGCTGCCCGTACGCCTGTACGTTCTGCGCCACGGATTCCAATCACATCCGGTATCGTTCCATTTCGCACGTGATTGGGGAAATCAAACAGGTGAAAGCCGCCTGGGGGACGACGCAGTTCAGCCTCAAGGATGATTCCTTCAGCGTCGATAGAAAGAGGGTCGCGCAATTCTGTGACGCCCTCAAGCGGGAGGGGCTGAACATCCGGTGGGAGTGCAATACCCGGGTGAACCTGCTGACCGAGGAACTACTGATTCAGATGAAGAAGGCCGGATGCAACAGTATCAAGGTGGGGATCGAATCGGGCAGTGAACAAGTCTTGGAACGGATGAACAAGCGGATCACGCTCGACCAGGCCAGAAAGGCCGCGGCCCTTCTCCGCAAGGCCGGCATTCACTGGACTGCGTATTTTCTGATAGGGACCCCTGGGGAAACCCTAGAAGACATTTACAGAACCCTGGGTTTTATGTATGAAATCAGGCCGGACTTCGCGGCGATCGGGGTTTATGAACCGTTTCCTGGGACAGCGATGTTCGAAGAAAGCGTTCGCCGGGGTTTGGTGAAACCCGACATGACGCTGGACGATTTTTTCACGATCCCGCCGGCCCAGTACTACCGCGCGGACGTTCGTCGCCAGGTCGACACGGTGGATCTGGAGGCCTTCAAGGCGGCCGAGACGGAGATCAAGGCAAGATGCCACAAGTACAACAAGGGCCTGGGCCGTCTTCTGAAACGGGCAAGATCGCGGGCGAACCTGTACGCGACTCAACCGTCCGCGCTCCTGGCGGATTTTCGAAAGTATCTTAGTTGGAATTGACTGGATCAATCCGATGTCGTTGTCCATAGTCATCGTGAACTACAATACTGAAGAGCTGCTGAAAGACTGCCTCAAATCGGTCTATGCCGGCGCCAATGGCACTCCGCTCGCCATTTGGGTCGTGGACAACAATTCGCACGACAACAGCGTGGCGATGGTCAAATCGTGCTTCCCCAAGGTACAGGTCATCGAAAGCCCCTGCAATGTCGGGTTCTCCAAGGCCAATAACATCGTCATTTCCCACAGTGACAGCGACTATATCCTGCTGCTCAATCCCGATACGCTGGTCATCGGCGACGCAATCGAGCGGATGGTGAAATTCATGGAGGAGAATCCCGGCGTCGGAATTGCCGGCTGCAAGGTGCTCAACCGGGACGGGACGCTCCAGTTGGCCTGCCGCCGCAGCATTCCCACGCCTCGAGTGGCCTTCTTCCGCCTGACCGGTCTGAGCCGGCTCTTCCCCAGGAGCAAGGTCATGGCGGAATACAACCTGACCTATACGAATCCCGATCAGACTCATGAGGTCGGCGCCGTCTCGGGGGCGTTCCTGATGATCCGCAGAAAGGTCGTCGAGGAGATTGGGATGCTCGACGAACGGTTCTTCATGTACGGCGAGGAACTCGACTGGTGTCTGCGGGCCAAGCGGGCCGGATGGAACATCATGTACCACCCCGCCGCCCAGATCATCCACTACAAAGGCGAGTCCACCAAGTACAACAGCCGCAAGGCCGCGATCGAGTTCTACCGCGCCATGTACCTGTTCCACCGCAAGCACTTCGCCCGGGACCATTCCTTCATCGGCAACGGCCTGATCTGCCTGGGAATCTGCATCAAGGCCCTTGCCGCCTGGCGGCAGATCCTCTTTTCCTCCAAGATGCAGGCGACAGACGATCGCTCCTGATCCGTCTGGAGTCCCGCCTGTACTGGCGCTCTGTCCATGCTGAGCATGGTCCACTGAAGCCTTTGGGAAGTCCGACGCGCGCCGAGGCCATCGCAAATCCGAAACTCGAAGCTCGAGCTTCGAATCTCGGCTCGGGTTCGTCAAGTCGATGTGGCCCGAGCGCTACTTCGGCTTCCGCGGCCCCGTGACGGTCGTCCGGTATCGATTGGTGATGGGCAAGCGGCGATCCTTGCCGAACGCCTTCGGCGTGATCCGCACCCCCGGGGCCGACTGCCTCCGCTTGTACTCGTTCCGGTCGATCATCCGAATCACCCGCTCGACAGTCTCGGCCGGCAGGCCCGACTCCACCAGCTCCCGGGCGGACTTGTCCTCCTCGACGTAGCCCGTGATGACCCGATCGAGCAGATCGTAGTCCGGCAGTGAATCCGAATCCTTCTGATTCGGCCGAAGCTCCGCGCTCGGAATCCTCTTGATGACCGCCACCGGGATCACCTCCCGCCCGGCCCGCTTGTTGATGTACTCGGCCAACTGGAAGACCATCGTTTTGAGGACGTCCTTGATTACGCCAAAACCGCCCGCCGAGTCGCCATAAAGCGTACTGTAGCCGACGGAAACCTCGCTCTTGTTGCCCGTGGTGAGGACCAGCGACCCGACCTGGTTGCTCAGAGACATCAGGATCATGCCCCGGATGCGGGCCTGGAGGTTCTCGTAGGCGATGCCGCCCTCGGTCCACCGGGGGTCGGCCTTGAGCGACTGGCTGAACTGCGTCAGGATCGGCTCGATGGGGATCGCCAGCAGGGGGCAGCCCAGGTTGTCCGCGACGAGCTTGGAGTCCGCGATCGTCTCGGGGCTGTTGAATCGCGAGGGCATCGTGACGCACTGGACGTTCTCGGGCCCCAGAGCCGCCGCCGCGATCGCCGCCGTCACGGCCGAGTCGATCCCCCCGCTGATCCCCAGGATCGTCTGCCGGAATCCGTTTTTGATCACGTAATCGCGGGTCGCCAGCACGAGAGCCTGATAGACCTCCTCGACCGTATCGACCGGCTGAACCGCCGGCGGCTGCGTCGGCACGATCTTGACCCCGTCGGCGTCCTCCCGGACGTCGACGACGAGCAGGTCCTCGTCGAACGCCTTGCCCTTGGCCACGAGCCGGCCCGCGGAATCCATAAGGATGCTCCGACCGTCGAAGACCAGCTCGTCCTGGCCGCCGACCAGATTGCAGTAGGCGACGGCGCAGTCGAACGCGTCGGCGCACCGCGTGATGACCTCCTCCCGCCGGGACATCTTGTCCACGTCGAACGGCGAGGCCGAGATGTTCAGCAAGAGGTGGAAGCGGCCGACGCCCAGGAGCAGATCGTTCAGCCGCTGCGTGTTCCAGAGGTCCTCGCAGATCGTCACGGCCACCCGCAGCCCATTGACGTTGAAGACCACCGGCCGATCTCCCTCCTCGAAGTACCGCTCCTCGTCGAAAACGCTGTAGTTGGGCAGATTGCTCTTGTGGTAGGTGTGGACGACCCGGCCCTTCTGGATCACCGCCGCGGCGTTGTACAGATGGTGGTCGCCGTTTTCGACGAATCCCACGACGACGGTCCCCTTGTGACAAAACGAAGCCAAATCCTCCAGGGCCGCCCGCGTGTCGAGGATGAACTGCCGGTTGTAGACCAGGTCCTCCGGCGGGTACCCGCAGATCGCCATCTCGGGAAACGCCACCAGATCGGCGCCGGCCGCGACGGCCTCGGTCCAGATCTTCTTCATCTTCGCCACGTTGCCGGCCAGATCGCCGACGGTGGCGTTGAACTGCCCTAACGCAATACGCACTGCTGAATCTCCAACGGATTTCATACCAATCCACAGAGGTATGCCGGGGAAGCGCTCTGTCGCGAAGCCCAAAGCCTCGCACGTCCCCATTGTACGACTCAACGCCCGGACATCAACCGCATTTGCATCGGACGCAGGCATGACCGCTATTGGATAGCGAACTTGGCCGCGGACGCAGGTTGACGACATGTAGGGTGGGGCAAGCCCCACCCTACAAGATTCACGCAGAATGCGACGAATCCGTTTCATCCACCTCGCGTGAAAGCCCATGAACGCCTTCCCACGAGCGACAGACTGGAGCCGGCGGACCAAATCGTCAATAGCAAATCGTAAATCGTAAATTCAGAGCAGCATCAGGCTGACGGCCATGATGAGCATGCCGAGCATGACGCCGCTGATGACGAGGTGGCCGTGTCCGTAGCGGTGAGCCATGGGCAGCAGTTCGTCGAGTGAGATGTAGATCATGATGCCCGCGACGAAGGCCAAGGTCCCCGCCAGCACGCCCGGCGTCAGGAACGGCATCAGGACCAGGTACCCGATGATGGCGCCGACCGGCTCCGAGACGCCGGACAGGAACGAATAGACGAAGGCCTTGTTCTTGTTCCCCGTCGCGTAGTAGAGCGGCATCGAAACCGCGATCCCCTCCGGGATGTTGTGAATCGCGATGGCGATGGCGATGAACATGCCCACGTGCACATCGTCCAGGGCCGAGGCAAACGTCGCCAGGCCCTCCGGGAAGTTGTGGATGCCGATCGCCACGGCGGTCATGACGCTGGTTCGCATCAGATGGTGACTCACGTCCGGCGACTTGGGCTCCTCCAACCCTTCGTAGTTGTGCGGGTTCTCCGGCTCGGGGACCAGCAGATCGACGATCGCGATGAACCCCATCCCGATGAAAAAGAACAGCACCGACCACTGCTGGCCCACTTTCGCAACGGCGCTGGGCAGCAGCTCCATGAACGAAACGTAGACCATCACGCCGGCCGAGAGCCCCAGCGAGAACGACAGATAAAGGACCTTCGGGTGCCGAATGAAGTACGCGATGGCGCTGCCGATCCCTGTGGAGAGGCCCGCCAGCACAGTCAACCCCAACGCAATGCCCACATTCGACGCTGTCGCCATAGTAGATCCTGAAAGACCTCGCCGTCACGCACCGCGTTTGTAGTGTACCCGTAAGGGCATATCTTCGATTCATCGCACGCGACGGAGAAGATAACGCCTTACGGCGTCACTACAAACGGAGTTCATCCGATCAGGCTTTCCCCGCCAGCTTCTTCACCGGCCAGGGCTGCACGCCGCAACGCCGGGCCCACTCGTCCCAGAGCGTTTTGAGCTTTTGCACGAGTTCCGGATTCTTCGAGGCGAGGTCGTGCATCTCCGTCCGGTCGGCGTCGATGTCGTACAACTCCCACTCGCCTGGGTGCTTGGAGACAAGCTTCCACCTGCCCTGTCGAACGGCCCGATTGCCTTCATGCTCCCAAAAGAGGGGCCGGTCTGGAAGAGACTCGCCACGAAACACGGGAGCCAGGCTCGTGCCCTCGATCGGCTGGACCTTCTGCCCCTGCCGCTCGGCCGGGTACGTCGCCCCCGCCAGATCGACGCAGGTCGCCATGATGTCGATCAGGTGGCCGGGATTGTGACAGAGTCCGCCGCGGGACTTGACGCCCTCCGGCCAGTGGCAAATCAGAGGCGTCGAGATGCCGCCTTCATGAACCCAGTGTTTGTACTCCCGGAAAGGCGTGTTGGAGACGTTGGCCCAGTTCCGCCCGTAGGCGATGTACGTGTCGGCCGGTCCCGGCATGACGTCGGGCCCGCCCCGCACCGGCCGGCCGTCGCGAGTCCTCATCGGCGGTACGTGCACGGGCTGGAGATCGTTCGGCCCCAGCGGCCCGGGGTTCTTGAACTGCTCGACCCATTTCTGATTGATGTTCGGCCCGCGGCCCGTGGGCTCGGCGCAGCCGCCGTTGTCCTGGAGGAACAGGATCAGCGTGTTGTCGAACGTGCCCTGCCTCTTCAACTCCGCGATGAGGCGCCCGATGTTCTGGTCCATGGCGTCGATCATCGCGGCATAGACCTCCATGCAGCGAGCCTCCCAGGCCTTGGACTCGGCCTTGTCCCACTCGCCGGCCTGCGGACTGAGTTCCCAATCCCTGCGGATCAGACCCATCTTCTTGAGCCGCTCGAACCGTCCGGCCCGACAGGGATCGTACCCCTTGTCGTACTTGCCCTTGTACTTCGCGATGTCCGCCTCCAGCGCGTGCATGGGCCAGTGGGCCGAGGTGAAGGCCATGTACAGAAAGAACGGCTTGTCGGGCGACCGGTCGTGGTGCTCGCGAAGATACCG
Organism: Phycisphaerales bacterium; assembly: GCA_039679525.1. Classification (GTDB taxonomy): domain Bacteria; phylum Planctomycetota; class Phycisphaerae; order Sedimentisphaerales; family Anaerobacaceae; genus PLanc-01. Next base: position 6,624 of record JBDKUU010001159.1, read on the forward strand.
GCACGCGTTGTCGCCAATCGCGTGCGTGTAGTAATAGGTTCCGGGTTTGTACTCGGGATCGTTCTGGGGCGTGATGTAGGTGTTGTCCCGGCACAGCGACATCGGGTCGTAGTAGCTGCCCGCGCCCACGATGGTGCCGTAGAACCGCTCGAACCCGCGTTGCAAGGGCCAGTTGTGCTTGGGACCGTCCTTGTCGGTGTAGTGGGTCACGTGCCACTTGCCGGTCATGTAGGTGCGATAGCCCGCGGGCCGCAGCGCCTCGGCGATCGTGACGCATCGGTCGTTCAGGTCGCCGCGATAGGCGGGATAGCCCAGATCCTCCATCATGTGCCCGATTCCCGCCTGGTGGGGATAGAGACCCGTCATGAGCGAGGCCCGGGTCGGGCAGCAGCGGGCGGTATTGTAGAATTGCGTGAACCGCAGCCCGCCGGCGGCCAGGCTGTTCAGGTTGGGCGTGTCGATCTCGCTGCCGTAGCAGCCCAGATCGGAGAACCCCATGTCGTCCGACAAGATGAGAATGATGTTCGGCCGCTTGGGGCCCTGCGCGGAGGCTCGGGACACGGCGTTGCCGCCCCAAGTCAAAGCTCCGGCGGCTCCGACGCCCAGCGCCTTCAGAAAGTCGCGGCGAGTCCATTGCGACGTTTGCATAAACGGTCTCCTTTCATCAGATCGGCCGGCTGTGGCCTTGGTCTGTGTAGCGTTCCAGCAGAGTGGTGAGCCGCTCGACGACCTCGGGCTGCTCGGACCAAAGGTTCTTCCGCTCACCCGGATCGTCGCCCAGATGGTAGAGCTGCCCCTTGGGTCCGCCGGGCTTCGGTTCGACCTGCTGCGGAGCGGTGAATCCGCCGGAGCCCAGGCCCGCGATCAGCTTCCAGGGACCTTGGCGGATCGCGAACAGACCGTTGCCCGAATGATGGACCGTGGCCTCGCGGATCGGCTCCTTCAACTCCGGATCGAGCATGGCCGGCAGGACGTTGTAGCTGTCCGGCCCCGCCTCCGGAGGCAGCTTGTCGCCCAGCACGGCGGCGCACGTGGCCAGCAGATCGGTCAGGCAGATCGTCTGATCGCTCTGCGTGCCGGGACGGATCCGTCCCGGCCAGCGGCACAGGAACGGCACCCGGTGGCCCGCCTCGTGGATATCCGATTTTT
>JBDKUU010001160.1:0-2418 GCA_039679525.1 Phycisphaerales bacterium
GGGGGCGTCTGGGGGCGAGGGCCGGCACGACCCTGCTGGATACTGGTCCTCTCTAATCGAAAAATAACGCTGGAAGGTGTTGATTCGGGTCGGGTTTGGCCGATAGAATAGAGGCGGTGTTCTGAACCAAAGCCAGGAGGACGGCCTGTGCAAGTCTATCGGTTCACGATCGGAGCGAAGGGGCAGGAGGGATGTCCCCGCAGTCTGTTCAACCATATCATCATTTGAGAGGAGATTCCATGAGCGCATCGGTAAGGGCGACGAGGGTATTGGCGATCGTGGCCGTGCTGGCCTCGGTCGGGTACGCAAACTGGGCGGATTCGTTCGACGGCAGCCAGTTCGGCCTGCAATGGACATTCGTGTCCTTCCCCCAGGTGACGGGCACCTTCAAACAAGTCATCACGGCTGAAGGAGAGGGGGCCCCCTATCTCACGCTAACGGAAACCACTGCGACGGCCGACGGCGGAGCGGCCTTTGCAGCGGGCTTTGGCAGCAACGAGAAGTTCAAGGATGTCCGGGTGGGCGCCACGGTGAACGTGGCGGGCGACACCCGCTACTGCTACTATGGTTTGATCGCCCGCGCGAGCTATTTCATGGACAAGGACGGCAAACTCACCGGCGTGGCCCCCGGCGTCGTGGCGGACGGCTACGTCCTGCACGTCGACTACACCAACGGGCCGGCCAATGTGGCGATCAACATCGAGAAGGTCAAGATGAACCAGAACGTAATGGACAAGACCCCCGCAGCCGCGATTCCCAGCGTGCTGGGCGCGAGGAGCTACTACGCGGAGCTGGAGGTGGTCGGAGCGGGGCCGGTGACCGTGACGGGGCGCCTCTATGAATCCAAGGGCGGCGCGTTGCTGGCTCAAGTCTCCATGGTCGACACCGACGCCAAGGATCCGTGGGAAGACGCGAACAAGGCGGAAAAGGTCTTCGCCGAAGGCCTCTGCGGCATCTTTGCCCAGAATGAACAGAATGATGGGGAACCGGCCGGCTTCAAGTGCACCTGGGACGACGTGTCCGCCGTCTCCGACTTCGTCGTGAGCCCGAGCTCCGTCATCGACGATTTCGAGAGCTATGCCGACAACGCCGGGCTCGCCTCGGTCTGGGTCGACAACATCGGCGGCTTCGACTATGCATTCCTCGAACCCTCTACGGCCGGCCAGGGCTACAAGGCCCTGCGTCTGGAGGCCCAGAACCAGTTCGAACCCTACACGACGGACGCCACCTGCACGTTTGCCTCGGCGCGGGACTGGACGGCCGGGGGGACCAACGTGCTATCCCTCATGTTCTGCGGGTACTACGTCGATCCCGAAAAAGAAGAGACCGACGCACGCGGCTGCAATGCGGAGCAACCCCTGTACGTGAAGGTGACGGATGAAGCCGGCAAGGTGGCGACGTTCACGCTTCCGGGCTACGTCGCTCAAACCAGCACTTGGCGTCCCTGGGACATCCCGCTGGCGGACATCACCGCGGCCGGCGTGGACGTGACGAAGGTCAAATCGCTGACCGTCGGAGCGGGCAACGGAACGGAGTCCCGTCAGCGGGGCGAGGACGTCGACCTGATCTTCTTCGACAATATCCGGCTCGGCTTCCTTCCGAACTGACGCCGTGGACGAGCCTGCCTGCGATCCGCAGCAGGCCCCAGATAATACGAACGGCCGGCAGGACGCGTCATTCGCGCCCTGCCGGCCGTTGTTGTTTACGCCGCCTGCCAACGACGCAGGCTTGTGTCCCTATGGGCGCCCCGTGCGGGGGCCTCAGCCTTCGATCTCCAGGACGACGATCGATTTGGCCGGCACTTTGACAGTGAAGCCCCCTTCGGTGGCCTTCGCGTCCGTGAATGCCGCCGGCTCGACGACGGTCGGCTTCTCGAACGTGTTGTGCGAGTTGATCTCGGGCGCCGTCAGGATCTTGCCGCCGATCTTCTGGGCCTTCGCGCCCGTCAATTGGGCCGTGACGTCGACCGCGTTGTGCGGATCGATGTTCACGAGCGACACGTGGATCTTGCCCGCCTTGTCTCGCGAGGCCGAGACGTTCAACGCCGGCAGCTTGTCACGCTGGCCTTCGAACGTGTATTCGAACGCGGTCAGTTCGCTCGGCAGCAGCGTCGCGTCCTGGTGCACCGTGTACAGGAAGTACACGTAGTACGTCGGCGTCAGGACCATCTTGGCCCCGTCGGTCAGGACCATCGCCTGCAGGACGTTGATCATCTGGGCGATGTTGGACATCTTCACGCGGTCGCAGTGATTGTTGAAGATGTTCAGCGTCAAAGCGGCGACCATCGCGTCGCGAAGCGAGTTCTGCTGATACAGGAACCCCGGATTGGTCCCCGGCTCGACCGCGTGCCATGCGCCCCATTCGTCGAACATGATCGCGACGCGTTTCTCCGGGTCGTACTTGTCCATGATCTTCTCG
>JBDKUU010001161.1:0-13326 GCA_039679525.1 Phycisphaerales bacterium
CTCGACCATGTTGTTCGGGTTGACCGGCATGTCACTCATCTTTCAAACTCCCCATTCTCTCTCTCACCTGCCGGACAGATGGGCACGAACACTCCTCGCGGAGTGTTGGCCGGAGGTCCAGCCCGACACGAAACGGCAGAAATCCACTAACAGCAAAAGGACGCTGCGATCATTATCGGATATTCCAGTAGGCTGTACAAGGGAATTCTCTCGGGGGCCGCTCGCAGGCCCGTCCGAACTAATCGCCCGAGGCCAGGGGCACGCGGGCCCCGCGGATCGCCTGCGACAGGCCGCACATCACCGGCTCGACTCTGTGGATCTCGTCCGAAGTCACCGCCAGCGGCGCGGGACGCCACAGGAGCATGAACCCCAGCGGCCGGCCCAGATCGTTCAACGGAAGCGTCGCGATCGAGAACCGCTGGAGCCCCTGGAAGTCGCCCGCGGGATCGAGAGCCGTGATCTCGGCAAACGAACAGATCTTATTGGACTTGCAGATTCCGTCGACCAGCTCGGGCGTCAGGTGTTCCTGCGGGCCCGGCTGCTCGCAGGCGAACATTTCGTCGCCGACGAACGAGTGAAGCTCGCAGCCCTCGGACTGCCTCAAGTAAAAGGCCACGCCCGCCCCGGGCAATTCCTGACGGATCATCCGGTCGGCCCGGGCCAGCAGATGGTTCAGGTCCGGACTGCCCAGCAGGGATTTATAGAATTCGGCGGCGAAACCGATCGTGTACAGTCGCTGAATGAACGCCCGCTGCGCGGAGATCAGATCGTTGCAGAGGATATCGATCTTGCTGCCCTGCTGCTTTCGCTGCTTGTTGAGTCTGTTCAGAAGCAGGCGCAGTCGCTTGTGTCGTTCGGTCTGGCTCATAACTCTCCACGTTCAAAACGCCCATCCGGGCCCCCGACGCCGAACCTCGCGCCGGACTTGCATCGTCACAGGGCCGAAGCCCTGTCGATAATTCGGTCCCGCGTCGAAGATGCTTTAATGCCGGGTTTTGCGGAAAACTCAGAGGATCAGTCGCCCCATAAACAGCCCCCTATCATCGGTGGTGCCCGCCCGGACCCCGGCGGGACCCTGGAAAACCTGGGAAGAATCCGCATCACGTGCCGCCATGGGCGATGTTCTCGGACTTGCGGACTCAGATTCATGGCTTGGCCGAGAAAGGACTTGCGAACCGTCGTCGAGCGGCGGATTCCGCATTCCCGCCAGCGATTCTGCGAGATTCCCCTATCGGCTTGCCCGACCCCGTGCGAGAGGATGGGAGCAAAACCACTTTTTAGGGGGGCAAGCTCATGACGAAAGCAAGCGAAATCACCAGTCGGAGGAGCATGATTCGGGGGGCCGGTCTCGCGGCGGGCGCGGCCGTGGTGTTCGGGCAGCCGACGTGGGCCGCACAGACGACCCCTCAGCGCACCCGGCAGGAGGACCCCGCTGCCGCTGCCGGGAAGACAAAACAGCAGCAGCAACAGACGACGACGGCGGCGCTGAGCAAGGAGCCGACGCCGATCGAGGATCTGTCCCGCGAGCACGCGCTGGCCGCGCGCCTGCTGCTGGTCTACGAGGCAAGCCTCGGCATGCCCATCGGCGCTGAGACAGGGGCCGCCTCGGGCACGACGGGGGGCCAGCCGAAGATCAAAGACGTCGCGGGGGCCGCGGGTCTGCTTCGCCAGGTCGTCGAGGACTATCACGTTCGATTGGAGGAAGAATACCTCTTCCCGGTCTTCGAGAAGGCGAACCAAATGACGGACATGATCGCCATTCTGCGTCAGCAGCATGCGGCGGCTCGGACCCTGACCGACGCCATTCTCAAAGCCTCGTCGGGTCCCGGCGACAACGCCAGCGCGGACGCTCTGCGTCCCCACGTCCTGGCCTACATCCACGTGCTGCGGCCGCACGCCGCCCACGAGGAAACGATGCTGTACCCGCAGCTTCGAGCGATCGCCTCGGCCGACCAGATCAACGAGCTGCAGCAGACCTTCATGGAGAACGAGAAGAAGCACCTCGGCGCCGGCGGTTTCCGCGGTCTCGTCGCCAAGGTGGCGCAACTGGAGCAGTCGCTCGGCATCAACAACCTGGCGATGTTCACACCCAAGAACGTCGGGGGACAGACCACCACGACAGCGACCGAGCGACAGTAGACGTCATTCGCGGCGTCGCGACGACGGGCACAACGCTTGGGGGGCATCCGTCTTCCGGCGGCCCGCTGGGACCGTCGTGACAACTCGGCTCGCGACGGCCGACCGAAAAGCGAGAGGCTAAAGCAAGGTGTGGGGTACAGGACCACTCCACGACCCCACACCCTGCCTGCCACAGAGCTTTTGTTGCTTCACCACAAACTCTGCCTGGGACGTCGCTACCTTTCCCTCCTGGGACAGGTTCGGCTCTCAGTATAAGAAGAACCCGCCGGGCACAACAATTGTGCAAACTACGTATTTTTCGAGAATCTGCTAACATCCGCAGGACACGTGGAGACCCTGAAAATACGTAGGAATACGTATGGGATAATCCCTGCCGAGACGATAGACTCCGGACAAGGCCCTGAGAGACACAGCCGATCGCCAAGGAAGGTTGGAGCGGACGGATTCGCGATGAGGAGATGTTTCAAGCACGGCTTGTGTCGACGCCCGCGTCTTTGTTCTTCGCAAGGGAGATTGCGTCATGATTGGCAGCCCATCAGCACAGAATCCGCACCGGTCGAACTCACGATTGTTCATTTCCATCCTGCTCGTCTGCGTTCTGTTGGCGGGCGCAGGCGGGATTGCGTTCGTATGGCTGATGATCCAGCCCACCTACATCGTTTCGGGCATGGTCAAGATCGCCCCCGTGGTGTACGACACGGTGACGGGCGAGGCCCGACCCGAAGAAGAAATAGGCAAGTACGAGCAATTCGTCAACACCCAGGCCATGCTTCTGATGAACGATGAGAAGTGTCTCCAGAGGATCGTGGACGATCTGGCCAGACGAAACCTCGCGTTTTTCAGCGGCAAGCCCACCACCCGGATCGAGAAGCTCTTGGCGAAGATCCTGCCGCAGGAGGCCGGTAAACTGCCCGACGAGATCCTCCGAAGAGCCATCGCCGACGAGAAGATTACGGCCGGCTATCTCCAGAACTCCGAACTGATGGAAGTGACGATGAAGAGCCCGAACGGCGACGAGGCACGAACCATCGTCAACTCCTTCCTTCGCAATTACGTCGGCCAGTACAGCCTCACCGCCACGACCAACGAAAGCCAGAACATCACGGTTCTGGAAGGCCGCCGCGATGAGTGTCAAAAGAGGATCCTCGAAGCCCGGGAGAAGATCCACAAACTGGTGATCGCAGACGGTACGGCGTCGCCCAGTTCTCTCCGGGAAGCGGAGCTGCAGAGCCGGGCTGCCCTGCAGACGCAACTGACCCAATTGGAGTCCGAGAGGATCCGGCTCGATGCGGACATCGGCGTGTTCGAGAAGACGGAGAAACTCGAAATGACTCCCGAGCAGGTCGTCGCCGCCCGCGCCGAACACATCAGCTCTGATCCGCTGATCAAGGAATTGGTGGCGAGGATCGCCCAAACGAAAGTTGACCTGATCGTCGCCGGACAGACCGCGCCGGCGGATGCGCAGCGGGAAGCTGTGTTGAAAGCCCTGCAGCAGAACCTGGAAGAACGCCGGAAAGCTCTGGCCGAGGAGTTTGACGCGAATCTGGAGAACAAGCTCAAGGAGGCCGCCCGGCAGCGAGTGGTCCAGGCCAAGGCCGAACGGACTCTGATCGCGGCGCGCATCGTGAAGATCCGAGACGTTCTCGGTGCGTCGACGAAGGTGGTGACCGATAGCCTGGACATACAGGATCTGCAGCGCAAGCTGGCGATGGATGAGGACGTGCTCTCGCAGGTGAACCGCCGGCTACAGCGGTTCGAGATGGAGCGGGATCGCCGACCTCGCGTGGTGATTGCCTCGCTGGCGGAAGTCAAGGACGTGGTGGATCCTCGGTGGCGGTGGACTCTCATCATATTTGGCGCAACTGTCGTTCTCAGCGTGATCCTGGCGGCCGCCCGGCGTGCGACCAAATCATGACTGAAGCCTGAAGAAAGGTGAGCGGAAGAGAATCGGGACGTCAGACTGCGGAACCGATGTCACGGGACTGAACGTGTCGCCGGCCGGTCACTCTGTCGGCAGAGTGACGGTGACCGTGGTGCCGTGGCCGGATTCGCTTTCGATTTTCAGGGAGCCGCCGTTGAGCTGGATCAGGCGGCTGGCGAAGGCCAGGCCCATGCCCCGTTTGCGGCCCGCGGGTTTCGCTGAGAAGAACGGGCTGGCCGCCTTCTTGCGGGTCGCTTCGTCCATGCCGCAGCCCAGGTCGCTGATCTGGAGCGTCACGCCGATGTCGAAATCGCCGGAGTCCTCGTCGGATGGGTTCGTTTCGACAGTGATCTTGACCGGGCCCATCGCGTCGGAGTAGGACTCGACCGCGTTGGCGATGATGTTCGCGAGAGCCGAAGCGATCTGGGCCGAATCCACCAGGACCTCGGGAACGTCCTGGGCCACGTGGACCTGCGTGTTGATGTGCTCGGAGCCGGTCTTCCTGCCGGCCAGATCGATCGCCTCCTCGACAACCTGGCGGACCTCCACCAGGCTCGCCCTCGGCTGGGGCGGCTCGGCGTAGGCCATCAGATCGTCCACCACGCTCGACGCTCCGCGGGCACTCTCGACGATCCGTTCGAGGGCGTTCTTCTTCTGACCGTCCGTCTCCGATTGAGCGATCAGTTGGGCCCGCCCGGTGATGACGGAGAGCGGATTGTTCAATTCGTGGGCGACGCCGGCAGCCATCTCGGCCAGAACCTCGACAGGGTCGCGGATCAGCCCGACGTCGGAAGCGGCCGCAGCGGACGGCTTCGACGAACCATTGTCGTGGGAGAGCCGTTCGGCCAGATGCTCCTGCCGCTCTTTGGCCAGAGCCAAGCCGAGAATCGTGCCGGCCAGCGAAGCGGCCATTTCGAACTTCTCGGCGAACAGCCCGGCGTCCGCGGGATAATTCAACTCGAATGCGATCAGGCCGACAGCCTGGCCGTCCGAGAGCAAAGGCAGCAGTTTGGTTTGTCCGCGATTGACGTCGACGTCCACCTGGTCCAGGAGCCAGTCGATGCGATCATGCGCATCGAGCATGGTGAACCGGCCGGCCAGTGGCTTGGGAATCGGGGATTCGTCGGCCGGAGCTTCCAGGACAGTCTTATGGCTATGGCCGAGGGCCTCGACGATCGCGGTGTCGAGGGCTCCTTCGCGAGGGCCGGCGGTCAGGCACAGGCACACGGTGCCCGTCTGAAAGAACCGCTGCCAGCGGCGGGCGAAATCCTCCGCCATGTCGATGGCGGAGAGGCTGGAACTCTGCTCGTGCAGGAACTCCTGGGCGAAGGTCAGATACCCCGAGGCAGTCTGGAGGGACCGTCCCTCGGTGGAGAGCTTCGTGTGTCGCTGGGCGAGGTCGGCCGCGGCGGCTTGGACCAGATCGCAATACCGGGCGGTAGCGAGGGGGACCTCCAACCCCAGGGCCTCGGACCGGCGCTTGACCTCCGCCGGCAACTCGTCCTGGATCTGCTGGAGAGTCCTGGCGGGCACGCCGAGGTACTCCGCGATCTCGCGGATCGACGCGGGCTCCTCGCAGCTACCCGACTGGCCGATGCCGGCCTGACGCACGATGCAGTCGGCGGCCTTGACCAGCATGGCGATGCGAGCTTCCGGCACGGACTGAAGGGCCGACACGTCGCGATGGTGCAGCCAGATCGCCAGCAGGATCGGCTCGGGCAGCCGCCACCGCTGGGCAAGCTGCTTGCCGAGGAGCGTGTGGTTGGTGCCGAGATGGCTGTGCTCGACGGTATAGAGAGAAGCAGCGGAGGCCTCGGCCTCGCGGGCGATGGCTGAGAGGCTCTTGGGCATGACGTCCTGCAGAGCGAACTTGCCGACGTCGTGCAGCAGGCCGGCGGACCATGCGAGATGCAGGTCGATGCCGGCGGCTTCCGCCATCCGACGGGCGCAGCAGGCTACGGCCAGGCTGTGCAGGATCAAGTCTTTGCGGGTGGGAGCGCCGAGCTGCTGATCGGCGAACTCGATCTCGAAGCCCGCGGTGACCCTGGTCTGCAGGAGAACGTCGCGAACGTCATTGGCGTCCAGGCGATCGAGGACCAGTCGGACGGAATGCCGCTGCCGGACCGGGCCGGCGGCCTGACGCTGAGCCAGTGAGAGAATCGCGGCGGCGCAGGCGGGTTCGCATTCGAGGATGTCGGCCACCGACGCCGGGGAAAAGGAGCCTCCCGACCCGACGACTCGCGTCTGAGGTCCCGGGCGGCCTTGCACGAGTTTCGAAAGGTACTGCACGGCGACGCACGGCGGAACCGACAGAGAGCCCAACTCACTGACGGCCAGTTCCACCTTGCGGGAGGCCGTCGCATCGATGTACCTTTTCGCCATGCGGCTACCCTATGCTATCGCCAAGCGAGGGCCCCCGCCCGCCACCAGTGGCGTCGTTCACCCTCACTCCAGCTCCAATCCAATTGTTTCCGTTCGCGCGGCGGCGCACTCTCAGGCGACCAGTTGCAGCGCAGAATTCACCTTGTCGGTGAGCTCCGAGATGTCGAACGGCTTCCGCACGAACGACTCGGCGCCCGACTTGAGAAGCTGATCGATCTCTTCCTGCTTGATGACGCCGCTGACGATGATGATCCGGGTGTTCTCGAACTCCGGATTGTTCCGAATCGTCTGGCACACCACGTTGCCGTTTACGTCCGGCAGCATGTAGTCCAGCAGAATCAGGTCCGGCCGGAACATCTGAGTCACCATGCCCGCCTCATACCCGCTCGACGCCGTGCGGATCTCGTAGCGACCGTCGCGCGTCAGGATGTCCGAAATCAGCTCCACGATCTCGGCATCGTCGTCGACGATCAGCACTTTCTTCCGCCCGGAATCCAGATTGTCCAGGGGGATACTATTATCCCTCATGAACTTGATCAGATTCGCGCGGGGAATGCGACGGAACTTCGAGCCCGGCACCCGAAAGCCCCTGAGCCGGCCCGAGTCGAAGCAACGGATGATCGTTTGCTGACTGACTCGACAAATCTCTGCGGCTTCGCCGGTGGTAAATAGATCCTTCATCCTTACCCTTCCTTTTTCGCCAACTCCATTTGACAGAAGGCCCACGCAGTTTGCCTTATCACCCTACCTTAACTCGACTTCCGTACCATGTCAAGCTCAAAAACCAACAAAAGCCCCGTTCTTCACCATGGTACCCAGCTTCTTATCGGCAACTCAGGCCTTTTCTCTTCGATGATTTTTCCGGACGCTCCACCAGAGGATGGGTAAACTGCGCGATGCTGCCGCCGATAGGCCCTCCGTTGACACGGGGATTGCGTCGGACGACCGATTCTCTACAATGGCGGCGAATCCGGATTCTTGCCCAGTCTGTGCATGAGGAGACCCATGGATCCAATCTGCAAACGATCGTATCTCGTCCACATCGTGGCGTTCACCCTGTTGACCGCCTCGCTCCCCGCCTGTGCGGGCGACGAACCTTCGCGCATCAGCGACGCCTGGGCGGCGACCGACGCATTGGGACGAAAGCTGCCGGACCATGCCGAGGTGGGCGATCCGCGACCGAACCGGACCGTGGCCTTGTTCTACTGGACCTGGCACGTCGGCGGAAACACCGACCTCGGGCCGGTCAATACCAATGAGGTCGTCGTCCGCCATCCGGACGCGATCAACGACTACGATCATCCCGCGTGGAAAGAGGCCGGTCCGGCCGGCGGGTACCATTGGAACGAGCCGCTCTTCGGCTACTACCGCGGCACCGACCCGTGGGTCTACCGCAAACACGCCGAGATGCTCGCGGACGCCGGCGTGGACGTCGTGGTCTTCGACTGCACGAACGGGACGTTCACGTGGAAGGAGGCCTACGACGTGCTCGGGGAGGTCTGGACGGCCGCCCGGCGGGACGGCGTGCGGACGCCGCAGTTCGCGTTTCTGTGCCCGTTCGCCCCGCACGACGACAGCCGCGTGAACATCACCAAAATCTACGAAGACGTGTACAAGCCCGGGCGTTTCAAGGACCTCTGGTTCTACTGGAAGGGCAAGCCGCTGCTGATGGGCTACCCGGACAATCTGCCGGAGCCGATCCGCTCGTTCTTCACGTTCCGGCCGGGCCAGCCGGACTACCGCCGGGGACCGTCGCGGCCCGATCACTGGGGCTGGCTGGAGGTCACGCCGCAGCATGGTTATGTCGAGCTGGCGCCGGGCAGGTTCGAGCAGGTGACAGTGGGCGTGTCGCAGAACGCCACCGACGTGCTGGCTCCGGCGGCGATGAACGACCCGAAGGGCTCCTACGGCCGCAGCTATACCAAAGCTCACGGCTTCAGCACGGACCCGAGGGCCGTCGGCTTGGGCCTGAACTTCCAGGAGCAGTGGGACTATGCGATCAAGGTGGACCCCGAGCTGGTCTTCGTGACCGGCTGGAACGAGTGGATCGCAGGCCGCTACAAAGAATGGCAAGGCACGGAGAACGCCTTCCCCGACGAGTGCGACAACGAGCACAGCCGCGACATCGAGCCGATGAAGGGCGGCTTTGCGGACGACTATTACTATCAGCTCGTCGCGAACATCCGCCGGTACAAAGGCGTCAAGGCCCCCGCCCCGCCGTCGCCGCCGGCCACTATCGAGATCGACGGGCGATTCGATTCGTGGGCGGCGGTGCAGCCGGAGTTCCGACATCACAAAGGCAGCACGATGCACCGCGATCATCGAGGCTACGGCAAGACGCACTATCAGGACGCTTCCGGCCGAAACGACTTCGTCGCAGCCAAGGTGGCGAGAGACGCGGAGAACGTCTATTTCTACGTCGAGACCGCCGACCCCATCACGGAGCCGAACGGGCCCGGCTGGATGACGCTGCTGATCGACGTGGATCGCGACAAGAGCACGGGATGGGAGGGCTACGACTACGCGATCAATCGCAAGGCCCCAAACAAGAACGAGGCGACGCTGGAGCGGAGCAAGCGGGAATGGGCGTGGTCGGAGGCCGGCAAGGTCGAGTTCCGGGTCGAAGCCAATCGCATGGAGCTATGTATTCCGCGGCGGCTCCTGAACCTGCCGGCGGGCGAACCTCTGAACTTCGAATTCAAGTGGATCGACAACGTGCCCGCCTCCGGCGACATCCTGGACTTCTACCTCCACGGCGACGTCGCCCCCAGCGGCCGCTTCAACTACCGGTTTGAAGAGATTTGAGATTTCAAATTTGAGATCTCAAATCTCTCCAGGGTAATCCTGCGGCCGGATTCGCCTGAGCGTATCGTCGAGTCTCTGTTGGAACGCATCGGCGCGTTTCTGTTCTTCGTAAAGCCGTCGCGATTCGGCGTTGAGATGACGCTGACCCTTGATGTCAGTGTTCTGAAGATTATCCGCCCACGCGCGGATCTGACGCGAGCACGACTCGGCGAGGGATTTGAGATCTGAGATTTGAGATTTCAGATGCTCCGCCCCAGGACAGCGCTCGGTAAAGTGGAGCATCGAACGAGTCTCGCCCGCCGAACCTCGAGCGATGTAGAGGTAGGCGAGCAGTTCGGCCGTCGAGCCGCGTTCGAAACCTTCCGCAGTATTGTTTGAGATGGACAGACCGGCCCGGCGGAGCTGATCGCATAAGTCGCCGGGCTGGCGAAAGAAACGGTCGCGAGTCAGGCCGTACACGCCAAGACCCAGTTCTATCGCAGCCTTCCAGACGGGCAGATCTTCGGATCGTTCGTACTTCATAGAAAACGCCTCCTATCAATGGGTTAGGACTTCTGAATCGCACAACTACCACGCGCAAAACAGGATTCGCATAGGCTGACTTCGGGGCTGGATGCAAAGGATGCTCGCTCGTGATGGATAACCAACCGCAATACTATAGTATCATCTCCAAACGGCAGAGTCAACAGAATCCATCAGTGAGGCATCGAGTTATGCAAGCGTCTGGTGAAGGGGGCTGAGCTCTGAGGTCTGAAATTTCAAATTTGAGATCTCAGATTTGAGATTCCAAGCTCGATGAACGGGGACCGAATTCGGCCGTAGTGCATAGGAATGGCCCTGCACGTGGAGGGGCATTCGCTCGACGGCGCGGAGAGCCGGCCCTCGAGACGTCCGAAACAACGATCCGATATGCGAGGAAGGAGAAATGGCGATGGATGAGCAGGTATACAGACTGCCGCTGATCGGGGAAAAGGCGCCGTCGTTCACGGCCGAGAGCACGCAGGGAACGGTGCATTTTCCGGACGACTACAAGGGCAAGTGGGTGGTGTTCTTCTCGCACCCCGCGGACTTCACACCCGTGTGCACGACGGAGTTCATGACGTTCGCGAGCATGGCGGACGAGTTCAAAGGGCTCAATGCCGAGCTGCTGGGCCTGTCCATCGACAGCACGTTCAGCCACATCGCCTGGCTGCGGACGATCCAGGACCGCATCGAGTACAAAGGGATGAAGAACGTGGCCGTGACGTTCCCGGTGATCAGCGATCTGACGATGGAGGTCTCAAAGAAGTTCGGAATGCTCCAGCCGTCCGCGAGCACGACGCAGGCCGTGCGGGCGGTGTTCCTCATCGATCCGAAGGCCGTCGTGCGGGCGATTCTATATTACCCGCTGAGCAACGGCCGCAACGTGGACGAGATCAAGCGGCTGCTCGTCGCGATGCAGCACAGCGACGAGCACAAGATCGCCACGCCCGCCAACTGGCAGCCGGGCGACGACGTGATCATCCCGCCGCCGGGCTCGTGCGGGGCCGCGAAGGACCGCGTGGAGAAGGCCGGAGAGGACTATCGATGCCTCGACTGGTTCCTGTGCCTCAAGAAGGACCCGGGCAAATAACGCATCGGGCAGCAGTAAGCAGATTCCGCCGCCCGATGCATAGGACGCCGGCCAGTCTAACCTTGTGACTGGGCGCCATGGCTACACCTCGTAGCCATGTCTTGCTTCTGCGAGAGAAAGCACATGCTTACGCGAGCGTAAGCATGGCGCCCGAATCGGATGCCGAATCGAGACGGCTCACCTTTTGAGCGTAGCCGGCGTAATAGCATGGGCAGGGTCCATGATCGTTCTTGCGGTCCAGTCGGCGCAGGGATGTCCCGCGAAATCCGAGGGTGCGTTTCTCGCTTTTGGGGCTTCCAGCAGAAAACCGGGACCAAGCGGCTCGCACGCGGTCCGGCGGATCCACAGCCTTGTCGCAACGCAGCATTTCTGCTGGAAGCCTTCAATGCGATAAACGCGCCCCGCGAACGCAACCGGCGCACGATGTCCGCGTAACCACGGTCGTCCAGCCATCCGAACACCATCGGCGTGACAAGGTCTGTGCAAGTCCTTAGAATTGCCGGCATGGTGTTCAAACGCAGGATCGCCGAGTTCTCGCTGGATCGCTACAGACAGGTCACGCTCGCCCTGGCGGCGTTCACGCTGATCTGTGCGGCATTTGTTCCGTGGATCAAGGTCGACGCCGCCGTCGAGAGCATGTTCCCGGAACGCGATGCAGTCCGGATCTTCCACGAGCAGGCCGGGAGGGATTTCGCATTCGCTCACGACGAGAAGCTCGCGGCATCCGCATATGACGCGATCGCCTTGGTAGCTGTCGCCGTCTTCGTGTCGATGCTGACGGTCTTCATCCTGAAACGGAGGCTCTTCCGCAATCTCGTACTGGTCCTCGTGCCGATGACCATCGCGTCGGCAACGACGCTCGTGACGATGGGCATGCTGGCCGCCCTGCGTTTTCCCCTGCACCGCATCGACACGATGATCCCGATCTTTCTCATGCCGATCTCGGCGGTGGGCTCGGTGCACATCTTGTCTGAATTCCTCGAAAGATACACCCGCGAGAAGGGCCGGCGGCAGGCGGCGGTCGAGGCAATCAGGGATCTGTTCCGACCGACGCTGGGCGCGTCGCTGACTGTGGCCGCGGGCTTCGCCCTGCTGAAATGGACGCCGAGTCCGCCGGTGCAGGCGTTCGGCCTCTTCGTCGCCGCCGGGATCATGATTGCGTGGGCGTTCACCATCATCTCCGTTCCCGCATCCGTGATGTTCCTCAGCGAAGCTACGTTGGAGAAAGAACAAGTCTGGCCCATCTTCGCGAGGGCCAAGCCGGCCGCCGCGGCAATCGTCATCCCGATCGCCGTCTTGGCCTGGGGCATCACGCGGGTCACCGCCCACTCGGCTCCGCGGGCGGACGCGGGCAGCCGCACGGCGTACCTCGTGCTGGAGGACAGCAGCGATCCGAACGTGACCGTCGAGTTCATCAAAGACCTCCGCGAACGGCTCCGCGGGAAGATCGAAGAACTCGCCGTGAGCATGCCCCAGGCGAGGGACGCGCTCGAGCCGACAGACAGAGTCCTCGTGGACGCCGCCACGAACAAGATCACGAAAGCCGCATTTCTGGCGAACCTGTCGGACTACGCCGGCCGGCAGCAAATCTCGACAACACAGGACGTCGCGCCCGTCTGGTGCGAGCTGACCCGCTTCTTCGATTCCGAGGGCCGGCAACTCAAGCTCTTCCAGCAGCCGGAGATGCTTCGCTACGTCGCCGGCCTCGTGGATCACATCGAGACTTCCGGCCTGACCGACGAGACCAATTCCGTCGCGGAGATCGTCGAAGAGAACGGCCGAATCCCGGATTCCGTCGCCGCCGTGACAGGAAACCTGCTGCGGTTCCAGATCGGTCATACGCCGGAGGATGTGCGACGTCTTGCCACCAGGGACTTCCGCAAAGCCAACGTCCGGCTTCAACTCAGGAGCAGCGGCAGCAGGGATATGAAGAGAGTCGCCGCGGCGGTCGGGCGTCGCTTCGAGACAACTCCCCCGCCGATGCCGATCGGTCGCCACTGGGCGGGCCATGCCTGGCTCAACCTCGCCTGGCGGCAGCAGATGGCCCGGAGCGTGCTCCGCTTGCTGCTGGGCCTTTTCATCGTCATCCTCGCCGCGGTGGCGATTCCGATCGCGGCACGCAGGCGACTATCCAGACGCAGCCGCGTGTTCTCTTTCATGATGCTGCTGTCCCCTGCGGCCGTGGTTCTGCTGATCATGCTCCCGTTCAGCAGGATGAGCTTCAGCGGTTTCACGTGGGTCGGCGTCATCGCCGCACCGATTTTGGCGGCACTCAACGCGTCGCTCTTACGTAGACGAATCAGCCGGATGCTCTCTGCACAGTCGACGGAGGCGACGGCCGCTTGAATTCTCAGGAGCACGCGTCTATGACAGTCGAAAGAACGTTACGTGGCATCGCGGGTTTCTTCGTCCTGCTCAGCGTTCTGCTGGACTACTATCACTCTTCCTACTGGCTGGTGTTCACCGG
>JBDKUU010001162.1:0-7575 GCA_039679525.1 Phycisphaerales bacterium
GGGCCCGGCCGAGTATCACGCCCGAGCGGAACGTCGACATGATCATCAACGTGATTCTCTCGCAGCTCACGTCCGAGGTGATCAACAGCCAGCGCGTGAGGACCGAGCTCGACACGACAACGAACATGGTCGTTCAGGACGGCCAGACGATTCTGCTGGGCGGCATGCTCTTTCAGGAGGATAGCAAGGTCAAGCGGAAGATTCCGCTACTGGGCGATCTGCCGCTGATCGGCGGGCTCTTTCAGCACAAACAGAACACCCTGGCCAACAGCGAGCTGTTGATCTTCGTCACGCCGGAGGTGATCGACACGCCGACCGACATGCGGCCGCCGGTTCGCAAGGAACTGGACGACGCCCGGCAGAAGCTCAAGGACATTCGGGAGCAGCTCGGCCCGCCGGCGGCGGAACCGAACGAGCCTGATTCGCAAAGCGACGCGGAAACGTCATCCGCAAGAAAGAACGACGAGGCCGCGGCCGGCAAGTAGACTCGCACAAGTTGGGTCTGCCGCCTGCCCCTACGAACGCCGGACAAGATGGCTGTCGTTACCTGGCGTCCGCCGCGGCCATCTGGATCGCTCTCTCACTGGTGAACGGTCGGTACGGCCACAAGGGGCAGCAGACGATCGGGCACTCCGTGATCCGGGTGCGTTGCCAGTACATGCAATCCAGGCACTTGGCCGCAATGGCCGCGTGGGGGTCGCCGCCGGACATCGCCTTGTCGTACTTCTTCTGATAGGACACTTTTCCGACGCCCGGGATCGAGGCCCGGTAACGCCGTCTTTGTTCGCGAATCTTCTTGCTCATGTTCCAACATCATCCTCGACACGAACGGCACGTCTTGTGCCGCGAATATGTATATTCAACCATGATTTGGGCCTGTCCGCAAGGCTTTCGAGCAAAATCGCCGGTCGATTCCGGGCACGCCCAACAGAAACTACCGAGTGAACGAGACGAATGCAATGGTCAACTGCCAAACTGTTCCCGGCAGGAGCCGATTGGGCCACCAGACCACTGTAATCAGAAATGTTGGTTGACTTTCAGGAAAATCCTGTGGATAATTTTGCGACCGGCGAGATTTGCGGCGAGGGTGGCAGGGTGGCGCCGCGGTGGCGACAGGGTGTGTGCAGGGCAGGAGCAGGAGAAGCACGGTGGGAGTACGGGAAACCAGGTCCTTATGGCGGGTGTCTGGTGGGACGGGAGTCTCTCTGCCCAAGGTCCTGATGCGGTTGGAGCAGTCAAGCAGGAAGAGGGTTCGGTGTCTGTTGGTGGTCAGGAGCCGAGGCTCGAAGCGGTCGCACGCGGATCGCAGTCTCCGATCACGGATGGGGGGATTGACGTTCTGGAAGCGACAGGCGAAGCGAGACCGAATTTGACAGTAGGCCGGGCTCTGTTGCGCCGGCGCAGGCCCGACCTGGCCCACCGACGATTGAGGGAGCACGAGGATGACGAAGAGACTGAAAAGGCCGTCGAGTGGTCAGCGGGAATCGCCGACGTATCGCCTGCGTCTGTTTGTGGCGGGCGATGAACCCAATTCCGCCATCGCCAAGGCGTCTCTTGGCAGGATCTGTTCCGAACACCCGGAACGAATCCGCGGCGTCGAGACGATCGACGTCCTGCAGGATTCACGACCGGCCGTCGAGGAGCGGATTCTCGTAACGCCGGCCCTCGTGGTGCAGGGGCCGGGACAGCGGACGGTGATCTTCGGAAACTTGGCCGACGTCGGAAGGGTGTTGGCGACGCTGCGGATCGAGGGGGAGGGCGCATGACTGCTGCGAAAGCGACGTACGAGGAGATGAAGGCCAGGCTCCGCGATGCGGAGAGCGTCCTGGCTGCCTTGCGGAACCAGGAGGTGGACGCCATCGTGGGCGACAGCCGCGTCGCCGTGGTCCGGCTCGCGGAGGTGGAGGAGTCCCATCGCCAGGTCCGGGCCACTCTCGAACGGGAGGTCGCGGAACGGACGACCGATCTGGCTCGGGCCAACGAACGGCTTCGCGAAATCATCGAGCAACAGGCCTTGACTCGCGGACAATTGGAGGTGGCTCAACAGCGGCTTCTCAAGGCCCAGCAGTTGGCGCACGTGGGCAATTGGGAATGGGATCCCCGAAGCAACGAGATCTGGTGGTCCGACGAAGCCTGTCGACTGTTCGGCGTCGAGCCCTCCCAAATGACCCCGAACTACGAGGGATTCCTGTCCCTCGTGCACCCCGAAGATCGGCAGCGTCTCATGGACCAGGTCCGCGATGTCCTGGAGAACAAGCGTCCTTACGCGATGGAACTCCGCATCGTTCGGGCCGACGGACAAGAACGATGTCTCTTCGGAGAGACCGAAATCGACCTGGACGGCGAGGGGAATGTCGCGCGTTTCATGGGGGTGGCCAGGGACATTACCGAGGAGAAGCTCGCTCGCGAGCAGTTGGAGCGATGCAACCGTCGGCTGCGCGAACACGCGGATCTGCTGGACCTGGCGCACGACATGATTTTCGTGCACGATATGGAGGGCCGGATCGTCTTCTGGAACCGGGGGGCGGAGCGACGCTACGGCTGGAAAGGGGAAGAGGCTCTGGGGCGACTGAGCGACGAACTGCTCCATACGGAGTACCGCGAGCCGCTGATTCGCATCACCTCGCAGATCATTCGCGACGGCTGGTGGGAAGGGGAGCTGACCCACACCACTCGCGAAGGCAAGAAGGTGGCCGTCGCGACGCGCTGGGCGCTTCGCCGAGGAGCCGACGGATCGCCGACGGCCATTCTCGAAATCGACAACGACATCACGGAACGCCGATGCGCCGAGCTGGAGACGGCCGAGGCTCGACGGCTCGCCGAGAGCATTGTCGACACGATCCAGGAATGTCTGGTGGTGCTGGACTCCCAACTGCGGGTCGTCTCCGCCAACCGGTCTTTTCACGAGACCTTCAGAGCCGCCCAGGAACAGGTGCAGGGCCGGTTCTTCCTGACGCTCAACGACGGACTGTGGGATTTGCCGGAGCTGCGCCAGGCGTTTCGGAACCTTCTGACGCACGGCGAGAGCTTCCAGGGATTTGAGGTGGAATGCGGATCGGCGGGCGGGGGCCGCACGCTGGTGCTCGGCGCCCGACCGGTGCGGGATCAACCCGTCGGGGCGGGCATGATCCTCGTGGTGCTCCAGGACGTCACGGTCTGCAAACGGCAGGAGCGGGAGATTCGGACGGACAAACAGCAACTGGCGTCCCTGACAGAAGAGTTGATGTTGGTCGAGGATCGTCAGCGTCGCCAGATTGCCGAGGTTCTGCGCGATTTCGTCGGAGGATCCCTGACCGGCATCGAACAGGAACTCGGCCTTCTGCATCAGGATGCTCCGGCTCCGGCGCGCGATTCGCTCCAGCGCCTGCGGGAGCAGGCGCGCCGGGCCGTGGAGTGGACGGGAAGTCTGGCAAGGGAACTCAATCCGGCGATCCAGCATCCGGAAGGATTGGCCGGCACGGTTCGCGAATTGGCCGAGCAGTTTCGCGACAGTGAAGGGTTTGCCTGCCGGGTCCACGCCGTGCAGACGCATCTGCCGCTGATTTCGCCCGTGCGCACCCTGTTGTATCGCGCGATTCGCGAGCTGCTGGTCAACGTAACCAAGCACGCCGGAGCCGAAAACGTGGAGATTACGCTGGATCGGGACGAGCGGAATGTCCGGATCTGCGTCGCCGACGACGGGCGGGGTTTCGACCTCTCGGTTCTGAAATCGGCGAGGACGGACGGGGGATTGGGGATTCGGGGCATTCGCGAACGATTGACAGGAATCGGCGGCGACCTTATAATCGACTCGATTGAGGGTAGAGGAACGAGGGTGACGCTGGTGGCGCCCTTGGATCTCGAGGACGGATCGGATCGGGGGGCACGAGAGCATGCAGAAAAGGACTGAGCAGCATGAGCATTCGCATCCTTCTGGCGGACGACCATACGATCGTATTGCAGGGTCTGAGTCGGTTTCTCCAGGAACAGGAAGGCATGGAGGTCGTGGGGCAGGCGAAAGACGGGCCCACCGCGGTGGCGCTGGCGCGTGAATTGAAGCCGGACATCGTGATCATGGATATCAGCATGCCCGGATTGAGCGGGATCGAGGCGACGCGGCAGATTCGTCAGGAAAATCCTGATACGCGGGTGATCGGATTGTCGATGCACGCGGCGAAGCGGTACGTCCAGGAGATGTGCAAAGCCGGCGCCTGCGGATATCTGCTGAAAGACTGCGACTTCGACGAACTCATCGGAGCCATCCATGCTGTTTCCGAAGGCGGATCGTACTTCGCCGCGGAGTTCCAGGACATGGTGATTCGCTAGGACGAACAGGCCTCTTCCGAGCGAGCGGCCGGCGATCGGGCCCTTTCGACCGACTCCAGCAGTTGCCGGACGACCTCCATGCTCTGTGTCTGCACGCGGGTCTCTTCCGAGGCGCTGGCCGATTCCTCGGCGTTGGCGGTGTGCTGCTGCGCGTCCGCGGCGGACACGCCACAGACCTCGATGAGGCATCGGGATGAACGGTCTCTCTATTGCGTTTTCGCAGACTGGTGCAGGGCGGTCACCAGGGCCGCCACCGTATCGACCTGCATCTTCTCCAGGATACGGGTCCGATGGACCTGGACGGTCTTTTGGCTGATGCCCAGGGTCTTGGCGATCACGCTGGTCGGTTTGCCGATTCGAAGCAGTTCCAGGACCTCCATCTCCCGCGGAGTGAGCAGATCCAGCTTCTGCTTCAGGGCGGTGACCTCCACCTGCGACTCCCGGCGCCGCAGGTCCTCCGCGAGGGCTGCGTTGATGCGATCCAGCAGGGCCTGATCGCCGACCGGTTTCTCGAGGAAATCATAGGCGCCCTTCTTCATGGCTTCGACGGCCATGGGCAGGTCTCCATGTCCGGAGATGAAGATGATGGGCAAAGTCACGCCCCTGGCGATCAATTCGTCCTGAAGCCGCAGACCGCTCATGCCGGGGAGTCTCACGTCCAGCAGCAGGCAACCCGGCTGAGCCGGATTGTACGCGTCGAGGAACTCCTGGGCGTTGGCGAAGGTCCGGGTCGGCAGCCGCACGGTGCTCGTCAACGTGGCCAATCCGTCTCGCACCGCCTCGTCGTCGTCCACGATGAAGACTGTAGATTGAAGGTCGGTCATGGTTCCACTCTCCTGATTGTCGGTTCCGTAAGTCTCGATCCGGTGTCATGGGCCCGTCATCCCGCCTGCGGCTCCGCAGGACCGTCTCTCGCGCCCGACGTCGGCAGCGTGAAGGTGAACGCGCATCCGCACTCCGGCCCCGGAGCGACCGAGAGGTGGCCGCGATGGGATTCGACGATCGAGCGACTGATGGACAGGCCGATTCCGAGACCGTTCTCCTTCGTCGTGAAGAACGGGTCGAATACCTGCGACATCGCCTTTTCGTCCATGCCGGGCCCCGTGTCCGACACGGTGACGGCGACAGAGTCTCGGCCCCGGGCGGTGGTTCGCACGGTCAGCCGGCGTCGCTGCGGGTCGACGCCCTCCATCGCTTCGATGGCGTTGCGCATCAAATTGACCAGCACCTGCTCCAATTGGACGGTGTCGCCGAGGATCGGCGGCAGGTCGCAGGCCAGTTCAAGAACCACTTCGACCCCCGCGTAGCGGAGATTCGCATGGAGCAGGCCCAGCACCTCGCGGATGCTCTCGTTGACGTCGACGGACTCGAACTTGGGCGGACGGCGCTGCGAGAAGGCCCGAATGCGTCGGATGATGTCCCCGGCGCGGCCGGACTGGGCCACGATCTTGGCCAGGTTCGCCGCGAGCTTCTCGGCGTCGAAATCGTTCTTCTGAACCGACCGCAGACAAGCGCTCGCAAAGCTCATGATGGCCGAGAGCGGCTGATTGAGCTCGTGGGCGAGCCCCGAAGCCAATTCCCCCAGCGTGCTGAGCCTTGAGACGTGCAGGAGCTCCGCCTGTCGCTGTTCGGCCCGTTGCTCCGCCTGCTTCTGTTCGGTGATGTCGTGGAAGACGGTGGCAAACTGGCCCTGCCGCGGGCTGTACGCGCGCACGTCGAAATATCGGTTCAGCACGCGTGAGAAATCTTCAAATCGCACCGGTTCCCCGGTGCTTGCGACGCGGCCGTATCGTTCGATCCAGAATCGCTCGATTCCGGGCATGACCTCCAGGACGGTCCTGCCGAGAATCTCGCCGGCCCGCAGGCCGGTCATCCGTTCGAAAGCGGCGTTGACGGACAGGAATCGATAATCCACGGGATTGCCGACTGCGTCGTAGATGATCTCATGAAGCGCCAGGCCGCTGAGCATCTGATCGAACAGCAGACGATATCGTTCCTCGCTCTCCGTCAGGGCCTGCTGGGTGTGCTTGCGATCGGTGATGTCCTCTCCGATCTCGACCAGGGCGACGACCCGGCCGCTGTCGTCGAGAAGCGGGTATCCGCGGAGAAACAGGGTCTTGCCGTCGGGAGCGTGAATCTCCGCCTCCTGGGGCTTTCCGGTCCGGCTCGCCAGAACGAGCGGGCAGCCCTCGCAGGGAGCCGTTCTGTCGTGACGCAGTTCGTAGCAGCGTCGGCCGACCATCCGTTCCAGCGGGAGATTCATCGCCTTCTCCATCGCCTTGTTCGCCCACTGGATGCGCAGGCCCGTGTCGTAGTAGGCGAAGGTCTCCGAGGTGGAGTTGAGGATGAGGGATTTCTCCTGCTCGGAACGCTGGAGCGCTTCCTCGGCCAGGGCCCGCTGCACGGCCACGCCCAACTGCATCGCCACGTTCTCGATGACCTCCACGAGCGACAGGGGAACCCGATGCTCTCGCGAGTCCGCCAGGTGAATGAGACCCAGGATGTCGTTGTTGGACCGGATGGGGACCAGGGCCACGGATTCGAAGCCCGTCTGGTTGCAGATGTTGCGGGTCCGGCCCTTGTCCTCCTCGGACACGGTGGCCAGAAACCGCGTCGTGTCGTTCATGTAGAACGAGCCGCGAGGCGTGTAGAAAGGCAGCGTTGAATCGGTCTGGCCCCGAATCACGTTGATGCACATGCAATCGTCGCTGTGGATCGACAGGGGGCTTTCGCTTTCGTAGAACTCCCGGCTGAAGCCCGTGTAGGCCTCGTAGGGGATGTTGCCCTTCTTGTCGAGGATGCGTATCCCCACGGCCTGGCATTGTGCGAACTCCTGGATCGCCAGCACGATCTGTCGGAGCATCGGCGTCCGCAGCGCGTGCTGATTGGAGATCTCCAGGATCTGGAGGGAGAGCCTCCGACTCGTCTTGCTCCACTCCCGCTCCGTGACGTCCGTGGCGATCGTCACCAAGGCGGCCGCCTGCCCGTCGTCGCCGCGTATCACGCCGGTCGATGCGTCCACAACGAACGGACTTCCGTTCGCCCGCAAGGCGGAGTACTGGATGTTCTTCAGGACGCCTTGGGCGACGACCTTCTGCATGTCCTCCCGGACTTGGGGGTGATCCGCAACCGCGATGAAATCAAAGAAGGGCCTGCCGACGATCTGATCCCTGGAGCACCCCAGCACGTCCATGGCCGCGAGGTTGCACGTGCGGATGTTGCCCTGCAGATCGGCGATCAGGATCGCATTGGGCGAGGAATCGAAGATGC
>JBDKUU010001163.1:0-3868 GCA_039679525.1 Phycisphaerales bacterium
CGGGGGGGCCAGAGTTGCACCTGCACTGAATTCCGGGGACAGCATACTCAACCGTGATTCTGGCTTCTGGGAGGCACGTCCGAAGCGGCCTTGCCGGGGGGAACTCGCATTACCATGCCATTGGCGCAAAGCGTCAAATGCCCGGGGTTTGGGGCCGGGGCCCCAATCGCGACGCGAAGGGACGTTCGGAGAGAGCGGTGTGCACGGCACACCCTACGCTGTCGCCCCATTCTTGAAGCCGCGGGGTTGGAGTTGGACGCGCAGGAGGGCTTGGGGCGGCGCTCGGAGCTTGGCTTGGAGGAGGGTTCGGAGATCGGCTCGGATGGATTGGGGCGGGGGCAACGCCGGCTATTCGCCGGGCCGGTCCGCAGGGGGGCAGGGGGGCTGTCGCGAGGGGGACAGGATCGATCGGCCGCAGGTTTTGATCCAGGTCCAGTGCAGGGCGAGGTGCGTGAGGATCAGCAGGATGAATAGCACGGCCAGGACGAAGTGGACGTCGCCCCAGTCGTGCCGGCCCAGGCCGAGCAGCGTCGTGACCTCGGTTGGGCCGCGGCCGCCGCGAAAGCCGTAGCCGTGCCCGCCGCCCGAGCCCGGAGGCAGGACCCATCGCAGGATTATGCCCGTCGCGGCCAGGAGCAGCAGATCGATGAAACAGGCCAGATCGACCCCGAAATTCAGCGTCGTACGTTTCATGCCAAGGTCCTAGAATCAAGATGCCCACGCAGATCAACACCTCACGACAGCCCCATTTTCGGCCTTGCGGCTACTGCTGTAAAGGGTTTCGCCGACTCGGGTTTTCACTGAGTGATGAACCCTGCACCGTCTCGCCGACTACTACGAACAAGGCCCGGGCGGCGTCGGTCCGGCCGGCCCGGCGTGCAGCGTTTTATTCTTGACTATTCTGCTGGGATAGGGCCTTATTGAAAATCATGACACTCGAGAAAGATCAGATCCAGTTTTCCTCGCTTTTCAGTCCCGCCGAGGTGATTTGCCAGACTCAGGATAAAGATCGCGACACGGTCTTGCGGGATTTGCTGAGGCTCTTGGCCGACCGCCGCGGCATCGGCGACGTCGAGGACGCATACCAGGCCGTGGTGGCCAGGGAGAACGATTTGCCCACCATCGTCGCGCCGGGAATGGCGATGCCTCACGCCCGCCTGGACGCGATTCACGATCTCGTCGTCGGCGTGGCGACCTCCCGCGAGGGGATCGTCTATGACCCGAGCCAGCCGGACAGCCCGGTGAAGCTCATGGTTTTGACCCTGGTCCCGAAGACCGCCCCCGGGGCGTATCTCCAGGCGATCAGCAGTCTGGCCAGGATCTGCCAGGACCCTTCGACGCCCGACGTGGTCTCGAGCCTCTCGACGGCCGAGCAGATCTGGGCCTTCTTCGACAAGGGCGGCATGGCGCTCCCCGATCACGTGCGGGCGGGCGACGTGATGGAGCCCGTTCAGGTGAAACTCGAGGAGCACGACACCCTCAAGCGGGCCATCGACCTGTTCGTGCGGCACCGGGTCAACGAGCTGCCGGTGGTGAACGGGGAGGGCGACTTGATCGGCGTCGTGAGCACGCACAAGCTGCTGAAAGTGTGCCTGCCCGACCAGATCCTCTGGATGGAGGACCTGACGCCCATTCTCAACTTCCAGCCGTTCGCGGAGATCCTTCGCAAGGAGAGCAAGACCTGGCTATCGGAGATCATGACGACCGACTACGCCACGGTGGAAGCGGATCAGCCGGCGGTTCAGGTGGCCAAGGAGATCTCGCGGCAGCGTGCGAGCCGGGCGTACGTCGTCCGCGGCCGCAAACTGCTGGGCGTCGCGTCGTTGGAGACATTCCTGGGCAAAATCCTTCGAGAGTAGTCGGGACGAGGGAGGGGAGACCTCTAGACGCGAGACTACTCCGGGCGTTCTAAATTCGAATCTCGAAATCCGAAATTCGAAACAAGCACAAATGACCAAAGTCTGAATGTTCAAAACGACACCCCCGGACGAGCGGTAGCGTTTCGGTCATTTGAGCTTCGTGCTTTGGATTTGTTTCGAATTTCGGATTTCGGATTTCGTGCTTTTCAGCGGCTATGCCACCGGGGCGTAGATCTCGGTCAGCAGTTCTTCCGGCGGGACTTTCTTCGGGTCGTTCAGGTACACTTCGCGCGTCGGCCCGGCCACTTTCTTTCGGTTCTCGGCGAGCCAGGCGAAGAGCTTCTTGTACGCGTCGGCCGACTTCTCGTAGGGGCCTTTGTGCGTGATCCGGGCCATCGGTCCGCCCGGCAGCTCATAGCAGGTGATCTCCTTGTCGCCCGCGATCTCCGCGGACACCGGGATCACGACCTCCACGTCGGCGTTGTGCAGGAGATTGGCTCGCACGACCTCCTTGGGATTCTCGTGGCAGACGAAAGCCGGCGGTCCGGCGACCTGGGCCCCGTTGGCCTCGATGTACTTGCGAACGCTCGCGAGCATGGGGCGGATCTGGGCGTAGGTGCCTCGCTTTCGCATCCCCACGACCAACTGCGGCTCCACGTTGCCGATCACGATCTCACTCATCGCGCGTTCTCCCGCAGGCCGCTCCGGCCGTGTCCGCCACAGCCCGGACCGCGCCCGCCTGCCGCCATTGTACCACGATTTGCGCCGCCGAACAGCCCCTTTCCGTCAGGTTTTGGAGAGGAGCCTCCGCAGCGGGGGAGTCCTCGCGTTGCGGCTACTTCTCTGAGGATCTGGCGCCCGATCCCCAGGAGGCCGGATCGTGAAGGAGGAGAGAATCCCTCTCATTGCCTGGGAAGGAGAGGAGCGTGGGCACGGTCCCTTTGATGGAGCCGCCGGAGCATCCGTTCGAAAGCAGGTAGATGTTGTCGCTGTCCAGGCCGCACCACGATCGCGTCTCGAAGGTGACCTTGCCGTCGAGAAACAGCACGTTTTGGCCATCCCCGCCGTGGGCGACGGCGTTGCCCACGCAGCCTGTCGCCGGGGTGCCGCTCGTGACGCCGGGAATGTCCGGTATGAACATGGAGAGGTTCGCAGGCGACCCCGCCGGGCTCTGGATCCATGGATTCCGATCGGCCGCGACGGCCAGATTCGGATCTCGCGAGGTCGTCAGAGCGTACTTGCCGTAGGGCATGTGATAGGCGAAGCTGCACGACCTGCACGCCATGTCCCGCTGGCCGAAATCCCACACGTCGGACAGGCCGGAGGCTGCGACGATGTCGGACTTCGACAGCTTGAATCCGGTGGTGCCTTTGTCGCCAGGGCACACGAACAGCCTTGGCGGAGCCTGATAGTACTTCACGAGCAGATAGAGGCTCGAACTGATCGTCGCTTTGCCGCCGCTGCCATCGGGGTTGAGGCCATAGGCCAGGTGAGGAACGGCGCCTGCCCAATTCACCAGTGGCCCCCAGGTTGTTGTCGGACTGCCGGCGCGGGGCAGGGCCCCTTCGTTGTCGACCGCGTACACGAACATGGTCTTGCCGATCTGGGCGAGGTTGGACGCGCAGACTACCCGGCTGGACCGTTCCCGCGGCTTGGCCAGCAGGACCGGCACCAAAAGGACAAGGACCAGACCGACTGAGCCGACAACCAGAGCATCCAACCGCGTGAGACCTCGACGATTTCGCTGCATCGTCATTCGCATACTCCTTCGCGGAGAAGTCCGCCAACTCGCCTGGAGGGATAAGCCGTGTCGGGGAAGAAGTTAGGGTCGTGGACGAGAACAGAATCCCTCTCGTGGAACGGCATCGCGTTGGCAATTGTGAATGTCACGCCCCGCGGGCTTCCCTTGAGAAAGCTGTTCGTCACGGTGTAGATGTTGTCCTGGTCCAGACCGCAATAGGCCCGCGTTTCGAAAGTGACTCTGCCGTCGAGGAACAGGACGTTCTGTC
>JBDKUU010001164.1:0-2868 GCA_039679525.1 Phycisphaerales bacterium
TCAAGAACAACGAGATCTACATCCCGGAAGTTCTGATCGCAGCCCGGGCGATGAAGATGGCCATGGAAGTGCTCGAGCCGGAACTGGCCAAGGCCGGCGTCAAGCCCATTGGCAGGCTGATCATCGGCACCGTCCAGGGCGACCTGCACGACATCGGCAAGAATCTCGTCGCCATGATGCTCAAGGGAGCCGGGTTCGAGGTGATCGACCTGGGCGTGGACGTCTCGCCGGACAAGTTCGCCGCCGAGGCCAAGGCCAGAAACGTGAACCTCATCGGCATGAGCGCCCTGCTGACCACGACCATGCCCGGCATGGAGAAGACCATCAAGGCCCTCCAGGCCGCGGGCGTCAAGGCCAAGGTCATGGTGGGCGGCGCCCCGGTGACCAAGAGCTTCGCCGACCGGATCGGCGCGCATGGCTACGCCCCCGACGCCGCGTCGGCGGTCGACACGGCCAAGAGCCTGGTGGCCTGAGACGGACGAGTTTGATGTTTGAAGTGTGAAGTTTGAAGTCAGAGGGTCTCGGACGCGACGTCCGTCTCATCTCATTCGAACGTTCAAGGGACAGCACGCAGAGCGCTGTCCCTTTTCTTTCTCTTCGGTCGCCATTTCCTGGTCGCGCGCGAGGTTCGCGAATGGGGCTTCCCTTCGAGCGGTTCCGACGGTAGAATAGACATCTTGTGAATTATAAAGATCAAGAGTCACAACCTGTCGCAACTTCTCATGCAGCTCCGGTTCACGCCGGAGGCCAAACGCCGTGCCCAGATCGAGGCGGCCGAGAGGCTCTTCTGTCTTGTCGACAAGGACAGGCAATACCCGTACGATTTTGTCTGCTTTCATATCACCGGCTTTCAGCCCAAAGGCGCGCTCGAACAGGAGATCCTCGCCGGCGCCGATCTGCGGGACGACCTGCAGATCTTCATCACGAAGCTCAGCGGCAAGATCGCGTTGCCCGCTTCGGGACAAGCTGGAAAAGTCTCCACGATCGAGGATCTGGCCGCGAGGTTCAACGTCTCCACCAAGACGATCGCCCGCTGGCGGACGAGGGGACTGCTGGCCCGCAAATTTGTATTCGACGACGGCGTCCACCGCCTGGGCTTCCTCGAATCGACCGTCGAGAGATTCGCCAAGGACAATCCGGACCTCATCGGCGGGGCCGGGCGATTCCGCCGGCTGACCGACGTCCAGCGACAATTGGTCGTCCGCCAGGCCCGCGGCATGGCTGCCAAGACCTCATTGTCGCGACATCAGATCATCGGACAAATCGCCGAGAAGCTCGGCGTCGCCCGCGAGACGACCCGAACGATCCTCGTGCAGCATGAGAAGAAGCACCCGGACAAGCCTGTCTTTCGACGGCCGTTGGGCCGGATTCAGCCCACGGAGGCCACCGAGTTGTTCCGGCTCCACAAGCAGGGAGTGGGCGTCCATCAGCTCATGGAGCAATTCGACCGCAGCCGCGCGACCGTCCACCGGATCATCAACCAACGGCGGGCGGCCACCCTGCTGGCCCGCAAGATCGAGTATATCCCCAGTGAGGAGTTCCTCCAGGCGCAGGCCCACGAGCAGATCCTCGGGACGCCGCTGGTCCTGGACCGGCCCGACCCGGAGAAGAAGCTCGACCCTCTCGAACTCGTCGGCGAGGACGGCGTGCCCACGACCACCGGCCCGTGGGAGCCCAACCTGCTGCCGGAGTACATGCAGGTTCTCAAGATGACCCCGGTTCTGAGCCGCGAGCAGGAGATCGACCTGTTCCGCCGCTACAATTACCTCAAGCACCTGACCGCCCAGGAGCGTCACCAACTCAAGCTGTCCAGGGTCTCAGCCGCCCTGCTGACGCGTCTGGAAGGCTACCTCGACCAAGCCGAGGAGATCCGCACGCTGCTTGTCGAGGCAAATTTGAGGCTGGTCGTCAGCATCGCCGGCAAGCACACCACGGACGGCGCAGGCTTCCTGGAGCTGGTCAGCAAGGGCAATTTCGCTCTGATCCAGGCGGTGGAGGAGTTCGACTACACCAAGGGTTTCCGCTTCAGCCGCCGGGCGTCGCTGGACATCGCCAAGGAGTATGCCAAGGTCTCCGGCCGAAACACGGAGCTGACGCCCAAGCGGGCCGCGTCGCTGGCCAGCATCCAGCGGGACATGCGAGACACCACGGCCGACGTTCTGGCCATTGAGCGGACCCGGCTGGACCTGGCGGAAGTCATCCGGCAGGAGCTCGACGAACGCGAGCAGTACGTCATCCTGCACCACTTCGGCCTCACCGGCACGTCGATCCGCAAGAACACCAAGACCCTCAAGCAGATCGGGGACGAGCTGGGCCTGACCAAGGAGAGAATCCGCCAGATCGAACTCTCGGCTCTCCAGAAGCTGCGTCAGTGCCTCAGCCGCGAACAGTTCGAGATGCTGACCGGTTGACCGGCTTCGGCTTTTGGATTGATTTCCCTTCCGACCGGCGATACCCTACTAAGCGAAATCCAGCACCGGTTCTTACAGTTCTGTGGAGTCTAGAAGGAGAAACCTGTGGAAACGATCGGCTTCATCGGCAGCGGCAACATGGCCGAGGCTTTCATCAACGGCGTCCTCAAGGCCGGCGTATACCTGCCCGGCAAAGTATATGTCAGCGACGTTCGCGCGGACCGGATCGAATACCTGCGAGAGCACTACGGCGTCCGAACCGCCGCGGACAACGCCGAACTGGCGTCCAAGGTGGACGTCCTCGTGTTGAGCGTCAAGCCGCAGAATATGAAGACCGCGCTGGACGACATCAAGGGCCATATCCGCAAGGACATCCTGATCATCTCCATCGCCGCCGGCATCAAGACCTCGCTGATCTCGTCCGTGCTGGGCGACGTGGCGATCGTCCGGGTCATGC
>JBDKUU010001165.1:0-5833 GCA_039679525.1 Phycisphaerales bacterium
ACTGCATCGGGAGTTGGCCCATCGCCGCCCACAGCCTGAGAATCCGGACGCCCCAGAGGGCCACGCCCACAGCCAGAGCGCCTCCGAATGCGGCCAGGAGAAGCGATTCAATCAGCAACTGCCGCACGATCCTCAGACGCTCCCCTCCGACGGCGGCACGAATGGCGATTTCCCGTTGGCGTCCCTCTCCTTGAACGACGATCATATTCGCCAGATTCAGGCAGCCAATAAGCAGGACAGCCCCGGAGACTCCCATCAGCCCCAGGCTGATGCGACCCAATGCGGACCCGTCATTGTCGCTGGCCCCGGCGTTGAGTCTGGGCAGCGGGCGGAGGCAGAACATGTGCGTCTCTTCATGCATTCTGGGATACATCTCTTTGATGTGTGCGAACATGGGTTGCAGCCGTGCCTGCGCCTCAGATAGACTCACGCCGGGCTTGAGTCGTCCCACCAGGACGGATGGCGGATAGTGCCATGCCTCGGTCGGCTTCTCCGGCTTCTCTCGAAAGTAGTTTCGCACAAGACCCGCCGTCCCCAGAGGCAGCCAGACGTCGGGGCCGACGACGGCTGTGCCTGTGAACGCCCTTGGCGCAACGCCAACGATCCTGCACAGGACGCCATTGACACGCACATATTGGCCCACGATCTCCGGCTGGGCGCCCAAGCGCTGCCAGGTCCGGTAGCTCAGGACGATCACCGGCTCGGCCCCGCCCAGTTCCTCCTCCGGCAGGAAAGTCCGCCCGTAGAGCGGCGCCGCCCCCAGGGCGCCGAAGTAGTTGGCCGAGACATACAGCGACGCCACCTGCATTACGCTGGCGTCTCTTACCAGGGTATCGGGCACTCCGCCGTAGTAACTGTGAGAGATGAGATCGCTGAACACCGAATTATTGTCACGCAAGTAGAAATAGCCCGCGTAAGGGACGAGACTGAACTTGTCGAACTCGCAGCGCACCAGTCGGTCGGGGTCATTGACGGGCAGCGGTCGAAACAGCAGCGTATTGACCACGCTGAACATGATCGTGTTGGCCCCGATGCCGATCGCCAGCGTGACCAAGGCGATGGCCGTGAAGCCCGGTTTCTTGCACAACATGCGAAAGCCATATCGAACGTCTTGCCCTAGCGTTTCCATCGTGCCTCGCCATCGCTTTCTTTGAGTGTGCGGCTTCTGCCGTCTACGGGACACCGCCCCGATTGTGGACATTCTCCACTCCGATTGCCGCCCACATGAGTTCCGCCTTTTCGCCGCGCATCACTTGCAGTTCAGAATACACATCTGTCCCGCCCCCGGCAAGAGCTTATGTTCCCTTTCCTTGACGGAATTCCCGCGATGTCAGCCCGGTCCACTTCGAGTCCACTTCGAGGGTCAGCCCTTACTTTACTCTTTTGCGCATTCTCTGCCGCGATCCCGTTCGGATCTTCTCCGCATGGGCTCAAGCCCATTCTGCAAGAACGGCCTTCTGCGGCCAGACGCCGCGTGGGAGTGTAGAAGCGTAGAAGCATTTGAATCAGAAGAGACGGTGGGGCAAGCCCCACCCTACCGGCTCTCCCGGCCGAAGAAGAGACGCGTAGGCTGAGAGCCCACCCTACACGCTCCGTGTCATGGCGCGAACCCGATTCTCTTTCTTTCCGATCTGCGTTCATCGGCGTTCATCAGCGGTTGCCACGATCCTTTTCCCGTTCCTCATCTCCGAGAGGACACGCGTGAGTTGGGAACCCACCCTAATGAGTTTTGACGAGCAACTTCGGCACTCCCTGGTCGGGCGCCATGCTTACGCCTCGCAAGCATGTCTGTTCTTCGCGTGGAGCATGTCTACGAGGCGTAGACAGGGCGCCCAACAATTCATGGGCTTGCGTTACCGGTTTTGTTCGTCAAAACTCATCAGGCTCCGCGTCTCTGTGGTGAGAGAAGCTCGGCCGGATCACCAGATGCGAGGGATCAGCCGGTAGCGGACTCGTTTGGCATAGTCCGTGTAGCCGGGGAGTTCGGCTTGGAGCGTCTGGTCCTCGAGGTTCGTGCGGACGACCAGGACTGCGATCATCAGGGCGGCGGGAAGCAGGCCGTAGAGCGAGCCGACGACCAGCGGCATGCCGAGGGCCCAGAGGCCCGCGCCGAGGTAGCCGGGATGGCGAACGATCGCATAGGGGCCGGTCGTGACGACCCCGTGGGCCCGCTCCGCCTGGATGCGGACCGTCACCTCGAAGTGCCTGTTGACGACCATCGCCCAGGTGACAAAGAACCAGCCGAGAGAGAACAGCAGCGTGCCGAGGATCGCGGACCAGAGGCCCAGATGCGACCAGCCGTAGCGGCCCACGTCCAAGCCGATCACGATCGGCGGCATGTAGTAGCCGAAGATGGCGATGAGCGGCACCAGCCTGAGATCCCAGGATTTCGTGCCCTTCTGCTTCTTCCACCGGACCCGTTGGCCGAGCAGTTCGGGGTTCTTGACGGCCACGAGGATCGTGTCGGCGGACATCCAGACGAAAGTCAGAGCGGCGAACAGCCAGGTCCGGGGCAGGTCGAACCGCCCCGCCGCCGCAAACAGCAGCAGGCTCTGGACGGCCGGGCCGAGGATCGATCCCGCGAGGACGATCCAGCCCGACCCGCGCGGACGCCCGCCTTTGGCGTTCTCCCGTCCGTCCCGTTCCGTCGTCCGCCCGGCGTCCATTTCGCACCCCCCGTTCGCCGTCGTTTCACAACGGCAGTTCCTCATCCTCGTATTGATCCCGGTCCGAATGACGTCGGCCGGGGGCGAATCGGTCATAAGATACGACCGCCGCCCCCGACCGGTTCCTCTGAGATCTCAGATTTGAGATCTCAAATTTCAGGTCTCAGATCGCCTTCCCGCGGCTACGCCTCTTCGATTACTTTGAAGCCCATCGCGTCCGCCAACGCGAAGACCGGTTCCTTGAGGTCGCCGTAGACGGTGACGCGGTGCCAGCCCCACTGGTCCCACTGCGTGAAGAGCTTCTCGATGTCGCCGACCGGCTCGGCGGCCAGTTTCGTCCGGCAGGCGCGGTCGTCCGGGTCGTTGTCGACCGCCTTGCCGCGGTGGAACAGGATCTCCTTGCGGCCCTGGTCGGCTTCGACGGTCGTCGTCATGTACCCCACCGGCAGAATCGAGCGGACCGACGCCCCCTGGCGATCCTCGGAGTGCGTCATGATCGTGAACGGGTTGGTCCGACCCTGCGGCCCGAACGCCTTGTTCGACGCCACGCAGTGGGCGTAGATGATCTGGCGCTTCGACGTGTCGATCACCGGGTCGGAGATGTAGCCCGGCCGGCCCTGCGTGATCGCGTTGACCATGAGCATCGTCGAGGTCGAGCGGGTGTCGCACTCGCAGGCCCCGACGAGCCCCTCGTTGCACAGCTCGTGGAAACCCAGACAGGGGTAAGCATGAATGTGTCCGCCGTAGAAGCCGCCGAGGCAGTTGATCGTAATGGCGTTGGCGGCGTGCTTCTTGAGCACGGCCTTCATGCCCAGGTACATCGCGGCGGATGTGTCGAGCGTCTCCTGCGAGACCTCGATCACGTTGGCGGCGTTCTTTCGCCAGCGGTTTGCGACCGCGCGGGATTCGTCCTTGTCCGCGGCCTTCCACGCCTCGTTCACCTCCGCGAACGAGACCCACTCCAGCGGGATGCCCAGGAGCGGATCGCCCTGGCCGGCGGCCCGGTCCGTGACCGCGAGGATCTTCGACTCCTTCAGCCGCTGGATGCAGTCCTGCGTGGACAGGAACTTGATCGGGTCCGGCGTGCAGGCGGGGTCGCCCGCCCTGGGCATGCGGGTCGTCCGAACCTTGGCCGTCGCGAGGGCGAACTGGGCCGGCGTGCCGCCCTTGCGAACGATGTCGAAGCACTTGACCGCCTCGACCAGGTCCTCGAACTTCGACGACGCGACGAACCCGACGTTTGCCGTCTGGCTGCGGAGGAAGCCCGCCGTGTAGACGAGGAACCCGCCGCTGCCGCCGTACTGAAAGTCCACGTACAGCAGGGGCTTGCCCGATTTCGCGATCGTCTGGGCCACCTGGTTCCACGCGTTCATTTGCGAGACGATATATCCCCTAACGTCGGCAGTCTTGTCGTCGTCGAGGATCTTCTGGGCCTGCGCGGGCCCGGTCGCCATCGAGGACACGAATTCGAACTGAGGGCACGCCTTGGCCAAGCCCGCGTTCATCTTCTCCATCACCGGCTTGAAGTCGAATCCGACGTTCGGCCAATCGGGGCCCGGCTGCACCGCCGCGTGCAGCGCGTAAACGATCCGAATCCGCATCTTCTGATCGCCCGAGGCCGCCGCCCGCGCCGGGCTCGCGGTGGTGAGAATCCCCGCGGCGCCCGCGCACGCCGCCCCGCATCCGGCCGCCAGAAACTGCCGGCGGTTCATCCGGCAGCACGCACATCCCGAAACCAACGCGTTCTTGTCCATAGTTCTTCTCCGGAGGTTGATGATTGTCAATCCACAAGGACGAGCCCGAATTAGTTCGGGCATTGTTCCGTCGTTCGCACCACCTCGATCGACCAGCCCGCCCGCCGCACCGTCGAGTACACGTCGATCCCGCAGGCCTCCATCGCCGGCCGGGCCTCGTGCGGATGGCGGCATCTGCCCGCTTCGAGCGAGCACGATTTGCACATGGAACACGGCCCGGCCCCCAGGCCGAACGCCTTCCACGCTCCGAGAAGGAAGATCTCCCGCTCCAGCTCGACCACGACGGCCTTGAGCTCGGCGTCGGGCGACAGGTGAATGAGCAGCCCCCGCTGATAGCAGTCCAGCACGCGCCGCATCTGCTCCGGCGTCGGCGTGTGCGGCGGACAGACCAGGCACTGGCCGTACCCGCCGCAGCCGTACTGGCACTTCAGGCGCACCCACGCCGCGGTCTGCACTTCGGTCGTCGGGATCATTTTGACGTCGATCACGCCGGGCTTGCCCGCCGCCAGCCCGCACAGCGCCGCGTCCGAAAGCTCCGACTTCGCCGAGGTCCCCCTCTTGCGTTCCATGTCACACCCGATCAAAAGAATGCCGGTCCGATCGACCACGCCGCCCATCTTATACCCCGCCCCGCCCGAGCGGGCAAGGGCTTGGCAGGGGGGAAGTCCGAAGTACGAAGTTGGAAGGCCGGAGCAAAGACGCCGGTTCTCGCAGGAAGGGCTTGGAGCCCATGCGGACCTCTCGCGGACTCCTTGGTTCCTTGGCAAGCACACTCGAAGCAAGGCCCCTTCCCTCGGCCGTCGTTAGCGGCTTCATCGGTACTATGGGCCTTTCCGACTCCCGCGCCGTCCACCGCCCCCAGGGCGATGTTCGAGGACGCGACCCCTCGACGATGCGGGCCTCCCACGTTGCGTACAGAGCCTTCCGTGCGTGCCGTTCCCACTACCCCGATGGACCGCGACGGGCTCGGTCGGTTGTGACATCCCGCCGCAC
Organism: Phycisphaerales bacterium; assembly: GCA_039679525.1. Taxonomy (GTDB): domain Bacteria; phylum Planctomycetota; class Phycisphaerae; order Sedimentisphaerales; family Anaerobacaceae; genus PLanc-01. Next base: position 5,414 of record JBDKUU010001165.1, read on the forward strand.
AGCAGCCTTCCCCGACAGTCAGGCGGGTCGGCGTCCATGACGTCACTTTCGAGGCCTGCTCAGGATTCACGGGCGTTACGGCCCGCACGGTTGCAGGCACGCCATTCGCGTGCCCTGACCCCAAGGCTTCGGCACGGCCGGTTGCCCAGCCGCACCGCTTGGGTGGCTACCGGGGTGAACCGAAAACTCCCCGGACGGATCTCTCATCCGTTGGTCCTATACGCCTTCGTGGCGCACTGACTGTCCCCATTTCCCCCTTGCGTCAGTACCTGGCGAAGGGCTCCGACCTGACGCTCGTCACCTGCGATCAGCTTCGCTCCCACGTCCGCCAACTCAACCATCGGCCCCGAAAGTGCCTGGGCTTCCAGAGCCCGTTCGAGGTCTTCCATGCCAAACCGCCGCGATAGCCCTTGTCCCGGA
>JBDKUU010001166.1:0-7946 GCA_039679525.1 Phycisphaerales bacterium
CTGGGGCGCGATGCTCGACCTGGGGGCCACGACCTTCTGGGAGGACTTCGATCTCGACTGGACGGCCAACGCCGGACGGATCGACGAGCTTGTCCCCGAGGGCAAGAAGGACATCCACGGCGACTTCGGCAACTACTGCTACAAGGGCTTCCGTCACAGCCTCTGTCACGGCTGGGCCTCGGGCCCCACGGCGTGGCTCTCGGAGCACGTCCTGGGCGTCAAAGTGATCGAGCCGGGCTGCACGGTCGTACGGATCGAGCCGCACCTGGCGGACCTGGACTGGGTCGAAGGGACCTTCCCGACCCCGATGGGCGTCATAAAGGTCCGGCACGAGAAGCAGGCCAACGGCAGCATCAAGAGCAGCATCCAGTCGCCCCCGGGCGTGGAGATCGTTCGCCCGTAAGAAAACCAAATTTGAGATTTGAAATTTGAGATTTGAGATAGGCTCGACGGGAGTCATGGACTATGAAACGGACGATAACCGCACTACTGTTGTTGGCGTTTGGGCTTGCTCCGAAGACGACACTGGCGGACCCGATCGATCTGGCGGGGACGTGGTCGGTCGAACTGGATCGACAGGATCGCGGCGAGGCGGACAAGTGGTTCGAGCGGAGTCTGTCTTCGAAGATCGCGCTGCCCGGCGTGCTGACCGCACAGGGGTATGGGGACCCGCCGTCCATGAAGACGCCGTGGGTGGGCAACATCAACCAGGTCTGGTTCAACGACCCCTACTACAAGCAGTACCAGACCGCCGACAACTTCAAGATGCCGTTCTGGCTCCAGCCGGACCGCTACTACGCCGGGGCCGCGTGGTACCAGAGACAGATCGATGTCCCCCAGGACTGGAAGGGCAAACGCGTCGCCCTGTTCCTGGAGCGGGCCCACTGGAAGACGACAGTCTGGCTGGATGGGCGGCTCGTCGGCGAGAGCGACCGCCTGGGCACGCCGCACGAGCACGAACTCGGCGTCGATGTCACGCCCGGTAAGCACCTCCTGACGATCCGCGTGGACAATCGCACGATCATCCCCGTCGGCGTCGACGCCCACAGCGCATCGGATCATACCCAAGGCAACTGGAACGGCATCGCCGGCCGGATCGAACTGCGGGCGACTGACCCGGTCTGGATCGACGACGTCCGCGTCTACCCGAACACCGATGACGGCGAGGTCAAGGTGCAGGTCCGCGTCGGCAACGTGTCGCAGAAACCGGGCAGCGGCGCCCTGTCGGTGCAAATCGCCGGTAGAGATCAGACCTTGTCGATTCCCGTATCGTGGACCGCCGAGGGCGGCGAAGCGACCGGCACGTACAAGCTGGGCCGCGTCGGGGACTGGCTGCCGTGGGGAGAGTTCAGCCCCGTCACGTACAAGATGACGGTCGCCCTCCAAGGCGGCGGCTGTGCAGATCAGAAGACCGTGTCGTTCGGCATGCGGCAGATGGGTACGAAGGGCACGCACATCACGATCAACGGCCAGCCGATCTTCCTCCGGGGCACGCTCGAATGCTGCATCTTCCCGCTCACCGGACACCCGCCGACCGACGTGGACTCCTGGAAGCGGATCATCACCGTCTGCCAGGCCCACGGCCTGAACCACATCCGATTCCACTCCTGGTGCCCGCCGGAAGCGGCGTTCATCGCGGCCGACGAGCTGGGCTTCTACTACCACGTCGAATGCTCGGCCTGGGCGACCGTCGGCAGCGGCGGGCCGTTCGACAAATGGCTCTACGAAGAGAGCGAGGCGATGGTCAAGGCCTACGGCAATCATCCCTCGTTCATCATGATGGCCTACGGCAACGAGCCCGGCGGCCCGAACCAGAACCGCTTCCTCGGCGACTTCGTGACCTACTGGAAGAAGAAGGACCCGCGGCGGCTCTACACCTCCGCGGCGGGCTGGCCGATGATCCCGGAGAACGACTATCACAGCACGTCGGCCCCGCGAATCCAGCAATGGGGCCAGGGCGTGAACAGTCGCGTCAACGCCAGGCCGCCGGAGACGATGACCGACTACAGCGAGTTCATCAAACAGCACAGCGACGCTCCGGTAGTCAGCCACGAGATCGGCCAGTGGTGCGTGTACCCGAACTTCGACGAGATGGAGAAGTACACCGGCCTGCTCAAGCCGCGGAACTTCGAGATCTTCCGCGAGCAGCTCGATCGCAACGGCATGCTGGCCCAGGCCCACGACTTCCTGATGGCCTCGGGCAAGCTCCAGGCCCTTCTGTACAAGGAGGACATCGAGTCGGCCCTGCGGACGCCCGGCTTCGGCGGCTTCCACCTGCTGGACCTGCACGATTTCCCCGGCCAGGGCACCGCCCTCGTGGGAGTCCTGGACCCCTTCTGGGACTCCAAGCCCTACATCACACCGAAGGAGTATCACAGGTTCTGCGGCCCCACGGTCCCGTTGGCCCGGCTGGAGCGGCGGATCTTCGAGTCCGGCGACACGCTCAAGGCCCGCGTCGACGTCGCCCATTTCGGCCCCACGGATCTGAAGGATGTCACGCCCTCCTGGACTCTGCGCGACTCGACAGGCGAGGTCGTGGAAGAGGGGCAATTCGCCCGGCAGACCATCAAGGCCGGCACACTGAGCGCTCTGGGCGAGGTGAAGGCCCCGATGTACGTCGCCAGGGAGGCCGACAAGTTCAATCTCGAAGTCACGATCCCGGGCGCCGACGCAGCGAACGACTGGGACCTCTGGGTCTATCCGAAGGAAGCCCCCGCCGACCCCGCCGGCGATGTCCTGATCGCGCAGGAGTTGAGCGACGAGGCGATCGCGCATCTGGGCAAAGGCGGAAAGGTCCTGCTGCTGCCCTCCCCTGCGACAATCAAGAACGACGAGAAGCATCCGATCCAGATGGGCTTTTCGAGCATCTTCTGGAACACGATCTGGACGAACTGGCAGGCCCCGCACACGCTGGGCATCCTGTGCAACCCGGAGCATCCGGCCCTCCGCCAGTTCCCCACGGAGTATCACACGAATTGGCAGTGGTGGGAACTCGTCCACGGAGCGGCCCCCTTCATCCTGACCGAATACCGGGACGCCAAGCCGATCGTGCAGGTCATCGACGACTGGGTCACGGCCAGGAAGCTCGCTCTGATCTTCGAAACCCGCGTGGGCGAGGGCAAGCTGCTCGCATGCGGCTGCGATCTGGCGAACGATCTGGACAAGCGTCCCGTCGCAAGGGAAATGCGCCGCAGTCTGCTGAGCTACATGGCCGGCGAGCAGTTTGTCCCGCAGGTCGGCATGACGATCGAACAATTGCGGGATCTCTTCAGAGAGCCCAGCCCGCTGCAAAAGCTCGGCGCGGCCGCCGCCGCGGACAATTTCCACCCCAGCCACAGTCCCGATCTGGCGATCGACGGCAACCCGGCGACGATCTGGCACACCAACTGGGAGCCGGTGGCCCAGCCGCCGCACCATTTGATCCTGGACCTCAAGAAGCCCGTCCTCGTGCGGGGCCTGACGTACCTGCCCCGCCAGGACATGGCCAACGGCCGCATTGCGAAGTTCGAGCTCTATGCGACGGTCGTCGGCCAAGAGTGGGGACAACCGATCGCGTCAGGCCAATGGCCCAATGACGCTCAGCTCAAGACGATCCGCCTGGACAAACCCGTGGAGGCTCGATTCCTCAAGCTGGTCGCCCTCAGCGAAGTGCGGGGCCAGGCATTCGCGGCTGTGGCGGAGGTAGACGTGATCCTGGAGTGACAGCGCACCCTCGGAGAGAGATCGGTCTCAGAACCTGGATGGCGCGCTCGTAGTGACGCCGCAAGGCGTTATCTTCTCTTGTCTCCATGAAAAGAAAGATATGCCCTGACGGGCACGCTACAAACCAGGCGTCATGCCGGCTCGGACGACCTCGATCTCCGCCAGTTGCATCGCGAACTTGCCGTCGAAGTAGCGGGTCCTTCGCAAACGAGAGGCCTCGACCTTCACGTAACGCACCGACTTCTGGTCGAACTCGAAGACCTCGGGCCCGGTCACATCCTGGGGCTTGCGGTCGGAGTCCTCGGCGCCGACGGCCGGCTTGCGGAAGAGCGTCTTCTTGGCGACCTCTTCCCACGAGGTCCCATCCGTGGACACCAGGACGCGGAAGTCCAGCGGGAAACCGTCGTACGACTGGTCGATCTCGTTCGACGCCACAAAAGGCTCCGAGCAATGGGTGTGCTGCTGGGCGTCGCCATGGTCCAGCGGCCAGATGCGAATGGCCTTGGTGTCCACGGCCTGGCCGAGGTCCACCTGAACCCATTCGGCGTGCGCGCCGTCATCGTAGAGATTGCTGCTCCAGCCGCGATGCCAGCTCTGCGTGTTGATGCGAACGCCGTCGGTCAGCTTCGCGACATCCCAGTTGTTGGCCTCTTTTTCAGGTTTGAAGTTGGTCGACGAGGTCGCGGGCTTGTACAGGGCCGCGTTCCAGAACGGCTGCGACGCCGGCAGTCCCTCGGCCGCCGTGACGGTGTATGTCTTGCCGGCCTCTGTCGGGAAGGTGCAGATCTGTCCGTACGGCCTCTGCTCGACGGTAATCGCAGGCTTGTTGCCCTGCCCATCGTCGACGGTCACTGTCCGTCCCGGCCAGGGGTTGAGGATGCTGCACGACTTAGCCTTCTCGCTCAGGATCGCGATCGGCTGGCAGACACCGTCCTTCTTCATAGCCGAGACCAGGAACGCGCCGGCGGCCCGGATCGTGACGAACTTGCCGTCCGGATGAGACCAGCACGGAAACAGCCTCAGGAACCCTTCCTGGCTCTGCAAGAGCATGGCGTTGATGCCCTCGGCGACGCCGGCCCCTTCGACATTGGCGCCGCCGCTGCGGAAGTTGTTCACGCCGATGGTCGTGAAGTAGCCTCGGCACCGTCGGATCACCTCGGGCGGATAATGGGCCAGACGGGCCGCGATGGAGAAGATCTGCGGCGGGTTGTTCAGCCATTCGACGTAGTATTGCGGCTTGACGATCAACGTGTTGCGGGCCACCGACAACAGGCCCGGCGAGGCGCTTTGGCTGACCTGCTCGGCCGGGAAGACCGGGTAAAGAACCCAGTCCTGTTCGGTCAAGAACGGATTGAGAGTCGACTCGCTCCAGGCGAACACCTTGCGGCCGTAGGCGTGGCTCATCGGGTACTCGGCCATGTTGACCAGGAAGTCCTTCCAGCGGGCGATGTCCGCGTCGCCGTAGCCCGTGTCGAACCCTGCGCTCTTGAGCGTCAGGGTCATGTCGATCATGCCCTGGTAGAAGCGACGGAGGAAGGCCAGGCCGGTGTTGCCGTTGTAGCTATCGTTGGCCGAGCCCTCCATGGGCTTGCTGTCCACGATCACGTACCGCGGCGTGCCGTTGGGCCGGATCTCCTTGTTCTTTTCGAGATCGCTGTCCCAGTAGGCCGCCACGTCCTTGAAGAATGGATACATCGCCTTGGTCCATTCGAAGTCGTACGTCATGTAGTAGCGGGTGATCAGGTTCAGCGAGGCCTCGACGGCGTGGGTCTTCTGGCCCAGCGTGACCGGCTCGTTCAGGTGGCCGGGCCCGGTGGCCATGAAGAAGACCGTGCCCGGGACGCCGATCGCCTTGGCCTGCCTCTTGCCGAAGACGTTGGCCTCCAGGACTGTGCGGTCGTACGGCTCGGACAGTTCGGCGCGGTTGGCCGAGTAGGCCCCATAAAACAGGGCCTCGTTGTTATAATTCCAATGGTAGTCGCCGCCCCACGGGACGTTGTCGTTGACGGGGAACCCATTGCAGCCCACGGGGTACTTGCCGATGCGGACCGAGCAGCCAAACACGTACATGCAGCCGTAGTAGGTCCGCTCGATGATCGGTTCGGCGTCCAGCCGGACGTAGGATTTCCGCCAGTAGGCGTCCCACCACGTGCGGTGGGCCGCAATCTGCTCGTCGACCTGCGCCCGGGTCAGAGCCAGCAACGCCGCAGTCGCCTCGGGCTTGGGATCGGGCGGGTCCATCGTGGTCGGGATTCCCGTGCTGTGCACCTTGGTGACGATCAACAGGCTGTGGCCGGGCTCCAGGGTGAGCAGTTGGGCCGATTTGACCTGGAGATCGCCTTTGTCATAGTCGATCGTGTTGTCGATCTCCGTCTGACACTGGACGTCGAACAGCCGCGTGACCGCGACGGCCCACATGCGGAACTGCTTGCTGCCAAAGTCGTTATGATCCGGCGGCACGTGGGTCTTGCGGCTCGCCCAGGTCACCGTCGGGTTCTGGGCGTCGAGCCCTGTCGCCACTTCGAACGGCTCGGCCCGAATGGCGAACTGATCGGTGCACGTCTCGATCCGCAGCACCAGCGGCTTGGTGCCCCGGTGCTCGATCGAGTTGACAAGGATGTTGTCCGACTCGTGCGGAACAAGCGAGCGAACCAGGGTCACCTCCTGCCCCTTGGTCAGCGTCGTCGTCACCTCGGCCTGGTGCATGTCCACCGACTGCCGGAAGGTCGCCCCTGCCATTTCGGGCATCATGAGGTTCACGTACCCGACCAGGACGTTGCCGCTCTGCCACAGGTTCTTGTCGGCGCACTTGTCCCGCCAGAAATCGGTCTTGCCCAGGTGAAACGTCATGCATTCGGGCATTCCCGAGAGGGTGACCATGAGATTGCCGTTGCCGAGCGCCGGAAAAGAGTCCATCGTGGCATATCCCGACACCGCGCCGGCGAGCTTCGGCTCCGTATTGGTCGTCACGCAGCGATCGAGAATCATCCGGAGCTCGTCCTGATCGGCGGCCCAGGCCTGGGAAACCAGTATCAGGGAAACGAGGGCGAGGATGCAGCGGTTGTCTCTCATGTCATACTCCTGTCGTTCCGGGTCCAGCCAGAACACGCGGCGGACGTGAACCTTTGCAGCGGGACCTCCCATGCTTCGAATTGCACCGGGGACCCTACCCAACCGTGGGGCGTTCCTGTCTGCCATCGATGGCTACACGCGGACTTTGTGCACGCATCTAAATGTACGGCCGACGGCCCTTTTGTCAAGAACCTTGTGGCGATTCGCCACTTCAAGTCAGATAAATGCGGCAGGATCACTACTGGTCCGCCCTTCGGCAACCGTTGACCCGCGTCCGGGTACGCCCGAATCCTGTCGGTATGTCGTCTCCATGAGGCGAGCGGGGACGCTCGCCCTACGAAGAGAGCCTCGCCGCGTACGCTTCGTAGGTCGTGCGTCCCCGCACGACCCTCTTGCCAGGCGGCCATCTGGCTGCCACGAGAGCACAGTTGCACATCTCCGCCCGCCGCAAGGCGTCTTTCATTTCGACGAGAACTTGGTATGATCCATGTCGCGGCCCAGGCCGGCCGAAGGGAAGAAGACGAACATCCGCAGTGGGAGATCACCTATGCAGGGCAGAAGAGACTTCATGAAGACGGCGTGCACGCTGGCGGCCTGTTCCTGTCCAGCCGCCACGCTGCTGGCGCAGAACCAGGAGCCGAGCCAACCCCAGAAACCACCGGTCGACGTCGGCCAACTCCAGTGGAAGCTGGCCGCCGCGGAGCAGCGGTTCGCATACCTGCTGGAGGCCCTGGACGACCAACTGGGCAAGAAGGCCAGGGTCAAGATCATGGAGGCGGTCGGCCGGCAGTGCGCGAGCAACTACATGACGCTGGCCGAGAAGTTCAAAGGCAACCTCAGGGGCTACCTCGACGAGATCCAGAAGGAGTGGGTCGCAAAGGTCGAGTGGTCCGAGGACGGCCGGACCTTCCGGGTCTTCGACAAGAGCCCCACCTGCACCTGCCCCCTCGTGGGCACCGGCAAGACCTCGACCACGATGTGCCACTGCTCGGCCGGCTGGCAGGAGGCGATCTACGGATACATTGCCGGCGCCCCCGTCCAAGCCACGGCCGAGCAATCCGTCCTGCGAGGCGATCCCCAGTGCGTCTATCGGATTCAACTCGGCAAGAGCCAAAAGGACTAGCTGTGACGCCCCGAAGAAAGCGGTGTCTCCGAGTCACGATAATCGCGGC
>JBDKUU010001167.1:0-4319 GCA_039679525.1 Phycisphaerales bacterium
CCAGGGGGCCGGTATGAAGTACGTCGTCTTCACGACCAAGCATCACGACGGCTTCTGCCTGTTCGACACGAAGCAGACGGACTATCGAACGACGTCGCCGTCCTGCCCGTTCCAAACGAACCCGAAATCCGACGTCGTGAAACAGGTCTTCGACGCCTTCCGGGCCCAGGGCTTCGGCATCGGTGCGTACTACTCGAAATCCGACTGGAACCATCCGGGGTATTGGGCCCCCGAGTGGCCGCACCCCGATCGCAACGTCAATTACGACATCACGAAGTACCCCGAGAAGTGGGCGACCTTCGTCAACTTCACGCACAACATCGTCAACGAGCTGATGACCGGGTACGGCCCGGTGGACATCCTGTGGCTCGACGGCGGCCAGGTCCGCCCGCCGCAACAGGACATCGACATGCCCAGGCTGGCGGCGGAGGTCCGAAGCCATCAGCCGGGCCTGATCGTCGTGGATCGCACGGTTGGCGGCCGGTACGAAAACTACCTGACGCCTGAGCAGGAGGTGCCCCAGGAGGCTCTGCCCTATGTCTGGGAAACCTGCATGACGATGGCGAATCAGTGGTCGTACAAGCCCAACGACAACTACAAATCGACGCGGGACCTCATCCACCTTCTGGTCGGCATCGCGGCCAAGGGCGGCAACTTCCTGCTGAACGTCGGCCCCGATCCGAACGGGCTCCTGCCCCAGCCGGCCCTGGAGCGGATGGACCAGATCGGCCGTTGGATGCAAGTCAACGGCGAGGCTCTCTACGGCACGCGGCCTATTCCGCCGTACAAGGTCGGCCAGGTCTGCCTGACGAGAAAGGGCGACAAGCTCTACGCGATCTGCCTGGCCGAACAGGGACAGACGTCGCTCCCCGCACAGATCCAGGTCGCCCCGATCAAATCGGCCAAGTCCGTCCGGCTGCTCGGATTGTCGGCCGCAGTGCAGTGGAAGGTCGGAGCGGAAGGGCTGTCGATCGATGTGCCGCAGAGCGTGCGCCAGTCGCCGCCCTGCGAGCACGCCTGGGCCTTCGAGATCGATGGCGGGCGTATTGAATAGCGCCGGCACAGAAATCATCGCGGCCACACACGGCGGTCGTCGCGAAGGCCGCCGTCATCGATGCCGTTCGATCCGACGCCATAGAGAGCGAAGGAGCCGTGATCTCGTCGATAGACAAACGGCCGCTTGGAGAGCGGATCGACGAGAGCTTCGCGCGGCAGCTTGGCCTGGATCTCCGAGAGACTTTGCGGCCAGGCGCCCGTCGCATCCTTATGGCGGCGCAAAGCGACCAAGATGCGGCATCCGCGGAGTTTCACCGGGGTTCGCTCCGTGCCGAGCAATCCCGCCTTCGTTCTCCCAGGGATGAGGCCGATCAGCATATGCACGAGTCGTGATCCGCCATTGCCGTATTTCTTGATGTGGAGACTCATGACTTTGGAGTATTCCTGGAATCTCTCGTCGCAGGTGCCCTCGATCGCAGCTATTTCGGGTTCGAATCTTGTCAGCCACGGGTCCGGAACAGGGTAATTGGCGACGGTCCAGATGATTTGCTCCGCTACCATGGGGCAGATCGCCCATCCGGCGACGAACTCCGACGAATGGGCCTGTGAACTCAATTGTCTTGCGATTCGAAGGGTGGCGAGGAGTTTCTCCAGTGCCGCTTCGGGCCGATCTTCGGCTAGATCGTTGTTGGCCGCCCGCATCACCAGCATCGCCCCCTGACGTTCCATGAGCATGTAGTTCTGCCTGGGTCTGTTGACGTCGGAGACGGGGAACCAGCACTTGGGTTTGTCCGCAATCCGCAGCAGTGCGGTCAGCACCGCCTGGTTGTCCTGCATCCACTTGGCCGCTTGAGGCTGATCGGCGCTCCGCCAGGGACGCCACAAGGTCGCGCCCAGTGCCTGGTTGGACAGAAGCTGCGGATCCGGAGGCGGGGTGTTGGCGTCACGGACCAGGGCGATCCAATCGTCCGCTGCGTTTTCGCCTGAAGGGATGGCGTGAGCCGCGTCGATTGCCGCGAGCTGCGCGTCCACGTCGATAGTCGCGCGCGAGACGACCCAAAGTCCAACCCCTATTGCGGCGCACACCGCCACAAAAAGAGGACCGTACCTTACGATAACCCGCCGGCGGGTTGTTCCCTCCGATTGTCTCGGCCCAAGGCGCGTCATGGTCGCTCCGGAGAAACTCTCTGCATTCCGCGGGGGATCTCGCGTCCCCACACGGTCGCCGGAGCCTATTCTATCGATCCAGGGAGGCATGCGTCAAGCACGGCGACCTCTCCACGCGCGACCCTGGCCGGCAAGTCGCGGCCGACCCGATCTTGGACGCAGTCTGACCGTCCATGCCAAGGGCTCTGCCTTCATCGCTCTACGCATCTTCGGCTTGTCGAAATCCGGGGCGTTGAGAGCGTCCAAAAGCGGGGGGGGGCGCTGCCCTCGGACCCCCGAGATTTTTGCGCTTTGGGCCAGAGGCATGATAGCCTCGGAAGCTCATTGTGCCGACGGCGTTCCGCAAAAGCATTGATGCGTCTTCCCGCCGCTCGACCTTTCCGTCACGACTGCGCCCGGATTCCGCCTCTCATTGCTTCTTGAATGGTCAAGTGCAGGCGACGCTGTCACCCCTGCGCAAAGCTCGCCCTCGACCCGATCGGGGGCGGGGGACAGAGACTCACGGAAGATTCTGGGGGGGAAAGGGAAATAGGGGACATTCTACTTTTTGGTCAACGATCTCGGCTTGATGCGGGTGACGAGTGGCGGTTGGTGGAAAAGTAGAATGTCCCCTTTTCTGCTTCCCCCGCAATTCCGTGAAGGACCTTGTATTTGCGTCGATTCGCCGGTATCTCAGAGCGACTGGATTGGGCACGGACCCTGTGGACTGCGTTCGATGTTCTTGTGGGAGATGTCGCACGATGCGAATCGGGATTATTGGCGCCGGGCACGCCGGGATTGAGGCGGCCAGGCACATCAGCGAAAACGGCGGCGAAGTCGTCCTCTACTCGGACGAGTCGTGCCTTCCTTACGTCCGGCCCAAGGTCGTGCTGTTGGCGTTCGGCCGGGCGGATCTCGCCGCCATTGCGCTGCGGCCCCGGTTGTGGTACGACGAGCACAAGATCGACCTGCGGCTGGATTGTCCCGTCACGCAGATCGACGTCCATGCAAAGACCGTGATCGCTCAGGGCCGCGAAGAGAAGTTCGACGCCCTGATTCTCGCGGCGGGGGCTGGACCCATTCTGCTTCCCTTCGTCCACCAGTTTCCCGAAGACGTCATCCCGATCTGGAGGGCCGGGAGCAGCCTGGCCATCCAGAAACGCCTGGGCGACGTCCGACACCTGACCATCATCGGCGGCGGCATCAGTGGGCTGGAGGCCGCCGTCTATAGCCGCGAGCAGAACCTCGACGTGACCATCGTGGAGAAGGCGCCTCATCTCATGGCGCAGCAGTTCGGCTCGGCCGCGGCGGGCGTTCTGGCCCGGCGGCTGACGAGTCTGGGCGTTCAGGTGAGAGTCGGTCGCTTTGCGACCGACATCGCCAAGACCGACGGCCGGCTGAGATTGCGGCTGGATGATGGAGAACAGATCAGCAGCGATCTGGTTCTGACGACTGTGGGAGCTATCCGGAACGTTACGATGTTCTCCCGGGCCGGTCTGAAGACCGATCGCGGCGTCCTCGTGAACGAATATCAGCAAACCTCCGAGCCGGGCGTCTTCGCCTGCGGCGACATTGCGGAGCGGCCGAACGTCCGCACGGGCAGCATTCTCCTGGCGGCCGAGCAGGGCAAAGGCGCCGCGGTCAACGCGATGGCGAGTCTGACGGGCCGCTCGATGGAGCCGGTCCCCAACCACAAGGTCCCCTTGTCCTTCAAGCATCCACACATCGAATTTCACGCGATCGGCGCCCCTTGGGGCCAGGGCCTGGCGGAGAAACTCCTGACCGACGCGGGGGAATTGATCTATCGCTCGGTCGTTCTGGAGGGCGACGTCCTTCGCGGGGTGCAGATGATCGGCAGCCGGGAGGGGTTCCGCCAGTTGGCCGATTCCCTCGGCCTGCCGTATTTTGGCTGATGGCGCGACGCAACTCGAACGAAAGGCTTGTCAGCCCGCCCGGAATCTGATATAAGAGACTATTCGGAAGAAGGTGTGACAAGTCTTTCGTCGAAGCCTGTCGCCCCATGCGGGCGCACGGGCCAAACGGGGTGCAGGGTGAACATCGCACTACGAGAAGGAGTGAGCGAGCGGTGCGGGGAGAGTGTCCATTCTCACAATACCTACCGGCACATACCGCGCACTGGCTGCGACCCTGATCATGTCGCATGCGCGGGAGAGAAG
>JBDKUU010001168.1:0-7636 GCA_039679525.1 Phycisphaerales bacterium
AGAACGCCGACAACGCCCAGCAGGCCAACACGCTGGCCGCCGAGGCGAAGAAGGCCGCGGGCTCCGGCGCCGAGTCGATGAGCCGAATGAACTCCGCGATCCATGAGATCCAGAAGAGCTCCGACGAGACCGCCAAGATCATCAAGGTCATCGATGAGATCGCCTTCCAGACCAACCTATTGGCTCTGAACGCCGCGGTCGAAGCGGCTCGTGCGGGCGAGGCGGGCAAGGGATTTGCGGTCGTGGCGGAGGAAGTGCGGAACCTGGCGATGCGGTCCGCGGAAGCGGCCAAGAACACCGCCAGCATGATCGAGGAGTCTGTCAAGAATTCCAAGAACGGAGTCGACATCGCCACGGAAGTGAGCAAGGTCCTCGAAGAGATCGTCCAGAGCGTGGGCAAGACCACGGACCTGGTGAGCGAGATCGCGGCCGCCAGTCAGGAACAAGCGCAAGGCATCGATCAGGTCAACACCGCGGTTTCCCAGATGGACAAAGTGACCCAGCAGAATGCAGCCAACGCCGAGGAGTCGGCCAGCGCGTCAGAGGAGTTGAACGCCCAGGCCGTGAGCATGAAGGAGATCGTGGGGCAACTGGTGGCCCTGGTCGGGGGGGCGAATTCACAGATGGTCCACGCCACCGGAGCCAAACAGGAGCGTCACCACATTCATCTGAACCTGGATCACAAGCTCCATCCGGCCGCCGGCGAGAAAGCCTCGCCCAAGGCACATCCTCTCGGCAAGTCCGACGAGGTGCTTCACAAGATCGCGGGCCACGGCGACAAGCCGCAGCATGCGACCGCCAAGCTGGCGGGCAAGGCGATCCCGCTCGATGCGAGCGACGCCGAGATCGGCAAGTTCAATAGCTAATCAGCCCTTTCACCCTGGAGAAGCCTGGGCGAGGTCCTAGCCTCGCCCGGGCTTCTCGTTTTCGTGGCTACCGCGAGGCGGAGACTTCAGCCTCCTTCTTCTCGGCCCGCAGTTTGTCGTACGTCTCTTTCTTGAACTTTGCAGTGGTCAGGGTCCACTCGTCGAACATTTCGAGCCCCTGACGCTCGGCGGCCGCGAACAGGCGGTCGGCTTCCTTGAGACGGCTGTCCACGTCGCCCACGGCCAGCCGGAGCTTGGCATACCTCAGCGGCATCCTCGCCACCTGCACTCGCGACGCGAGCGTCGCGTCACTCGCCGTCAGGCTCTCCGCTTCGTCGAAGAGATGGTCGTATCGCGCGATCAGATCGGGGGACAGGTAACCGCGGGTGTGGTCCTTGGGACCGCCGAAGATCTTCAGGTCCGCGCCGGACTTTTCCAGGGCATCGTGCATCAGGTCGATGTAACAACGAATCGGCCGGCCCGCCGGGCCGTAGTAGCCGTCGAGGAAGTCGTTCATCAGAACACTCACGTCCTCGTTCGGGTCCCACATCAGTTTGGCCAGGAGATACCCGCGCAATTCCGCGAACTCGCCTCCGATCTCCCGGTTGGCCTGGGAGTAGATCCCCATGACGTGGTGCGAGGCGAGGTACTGGAGATTGGGCTTCAGGGCACGCAAATTGGGAAAGGGACTGACCAGGTTGGCGAACTGGATCGTATAGTCCCAGATGACGATGTTGCGGGAGATGCCGGCCCAACGGCCGATCTCGTCGCGAAAAGCGACGCTTGGGTCCCGCCCATCGGCGGCGAACGACTCGCTGCGGTTGAGCTCCAGCGTGCAGAGCTGGATGCCGACGTTGGGCAGGGCCTTCAACGTCTGCGGCGGCTTGCGGGAATACTGATAAGCCAGGGTCGCGATCGTCTTGTCGGGGAACTCGGCCGCGACAGTATTGATGAAACTCAGCAACGAGCCCATCGGCGTCCCCTCGCGGTCATCGGCGGCGCGGCAGTTCGGGCACTGGCAATTCCCGGCCCAGTCCATCTGGCTGATGGACCAGTATGGCATGTCCGGCTCCTTGTCGATCCTCTCTCGCAGCCGACGGATGACCAACCGGATCAGTTCGGGATTCGTGAGGCACAGTTGCTTGTCGCGGACCCGCTTGCCGTCCACGAGGGAGAAGTACTCGGGACGGGTCTCGAAGTACTCGTCCGGCGGAACAAGATCGAAGAAGCTGTGGCACCAGAGGCCCCAATCGCCGCCGCCGTTGAGCTTGAGACGCATGGCGATGGGCTGGGCCTGGGGCGGAGCGATGTCCCGATACGAGGTGCGCCGCCAGGCGAAGGCGGGAATCTGAGTGTCGTCGATGGGACCGAGCGCCAGGGTCGGGCGGGCCGGGATGCGCGACGCGTCCGACGTGTACCAGCGGCAGCCGACGTAATCCTCAAGGAACGTGTACACGCCGTAGAGCGTGCCCCACTGGGCTCCGCCCGCAACGACCAGGTGGCCGCCAACGGTGCGAATGGTGAAACCCTGGGGGCCGAGCTTCGCGAAATCGATCGCCGTGGACAGCCGTCGCAGATGCGCGTTGTCGCCGAGAATGATCTCGTGCTCGCCCATCGGGGCCGCGTCGGAAACGATCGGCAGTTCGACGGAGGTCGCCTGCTTGAGAAAGCTCTGAAGCTCCCTGGCTGCCAGCCGGGTCCGCTCCGACGCGTCATCGGCCCGGACGATCGTGAACGGGGACCATCCGTCGGTCGCCACCACCAGTTGGGCGGTCCCGGGCGGCATCGGCTGCCGTCCCGGGGCGAGCCCGGACCCCAGGACCGCCAGGACCAAAGCAAGTCTCAGACCACTCATTCGTCATCTCCCTTCGCTGCTCCCGGCCGTCTGATCCGAAGGCCGAACCGTTATCCGCGCCGCGGGGCCGGCTTCGTAGTTGCCGGCGCAATCGTCCCGCCCGTCGAAGCGGGCTCGCCGCCTTCGCCGCCGGCCTCGAACTCCATTCTCTCCACGTACAGTTCCGCGGTCACCCGCTTGATCTGGTCGGCGTTCGCCTCGGCCTTGTCGTTCCGGAGGGAGCAGATGCCCATGTTGAAGAATTTGATCCTGGCCAGCACCATCTGCTGATTGGGCGAGAACA
This sequence comes from Phycisphaerales bacterium, assembly GCA_039679525.1. Taxonomy (GTDB): domain Bacteria; phylum Planctomycetota; class Phycisphaerae; order Sedimentisphaerales; family Anaerobacaceae; genus PLanc-01. The sequence continues at coordinate 3,005 of JBDKUU010001168.1, forward strand.
GCGTGAGCGTGCCGTTCTTTTCCGCTCCTTCGTCGTTGTTGCCCTTGACGACGAAGCTATCGTGCCAATCGATCCACGACTGGGCATTGGACTCGGCCAGCGTGACCTTGATGTTCGGGAACACGACCTTGCCCGGCTCCTTGGCGTAATCGCGAGCGTCGCCGAGGTCGTCGGTGACCACCGTCCGCTTGACCGTGAACGAGTCGATGAAATTGACTTTGGTGCAGTCCAGGCCGTCGATCTGCAGCTTGAAGCTGGCGGGCAGGAACACCTTCTGTTCGACCTTGCCGAGTTCGCCCGTGACTCTGCCGGAGGCCTTCTCGACGCGGATTGTCTCCGGCGAGAACTTGATCGTCATGTAGGCGGGCTCCTTGCTCGATCCGTCCATCGCGGGGATCGTGGTCTCCGTGATCAGAGCATTGGTGAACCGCCGCTCGGACTGGGCCTGCATTTGATAATCGGCGGCGATGAAGCTGCCGTTCTTGCGTTCGACCTTGTTCGCCCACGAGCCGGCGATCCATTCGTACAGGGGCTTGCTCATGCTGAAGCCCACCTGGGCGGTGAAGTCCTCGTACATGGGCTGGCCGATGTGCTTCTTCACGAAGTAGCTCTGTCCGGCGGGCTCGTTGATCACCTCGGCGCTGATCGTGCCGCCGTCGACGCTCTTGACGAATCCCACATTCTTGCCGTCGAGCATCATCATGAAGTTGCCGGACACGTACGACCGTTCGGGCGGCGCGGGCGAGACCGAGGCCAAAGCCAGCAGGATTCCAACCGCCGTCAGACATGAGAGTTTCGCGTGCGACATCGTATCGACTCCTTCCCAAGAGTGACGTCATTCGGCCCCGGCACAGGAACATCCCGGCAGCGACCGCGCGACGGGGCCATCCAACCGCTGTTCATTGTGCACAAGGCCCCGCCGGCTGTCCATCCCTTTGTGGCGGCTCGAAACAAACGATGCGCCCAACAATGTCGGCAAGACGGCAGAGACGCTCCATCCCGCGAGTGACGCGAATACAGGTCCGCGGCGGACCTGCCCGGGAAGTTTTTCGCTTTGCGCCTCCAGCATCGCCGGACGCGTGGGTTGAGAACCCACCCTACAGAACCCTGCGTCGGGACACAACCTTCGGTGGAAGAAAGGCGACAAAAAGGATGGTGGACTGCCGGGGGCGCGGTACAATGATCGAGGTGCCTGGCGAAGGTTGGATACAGAGGTGCCTCGATGCAATCTCTCGATCCGGGAAAGGCTGTTGGCATTGCTGCGGGGGCAGACAGACAGGGTCTGTCGAGGGGAAGATCTGAAATCTCAGATTTGAGATTCGAGATTTCAGAGTGCGGGACTCGAATGACTGAAACGCTGTCGCGAATCGGCGCGAGCCGTTTTGGATTTTGGGTTTCGGTTATTTGGGTTTGTTTCGGATTTCGAATTTCGTGCTTCGAGTTTTCGTCGCCGTCTCTTCTCCTCGCGGCGAGTCCCGCCTGGGGACAGGCTGTATCGGACGACGACGGGTTCGGCCCGATCACCCGCCGGACCAATGATCCCTTCGACGGGATCAATAAGGCGCTGAAGAAGTACGGGCGGATCTTCCTGTGGGTGGGGATAGGCCTGTCGGCCGTGGTGGCGGTGAAGATCGTCAGCCCCGTGCAGATCTATTACGGCTTGCAGGACCGGCGGCTCAGACGGGCCGTGCGGGCGGTGGATGAGCTGCTCAAGCGGATCGGGAAAGAGGCCGAGACCGCCAACGGCGCCCCGAAGGACGAGACGCCGGCGGAGAACGGGATTCTCGCCGGAATGGCGGAGATCGCGGAGTTCGAGCAGGCCGAGCAGACGCCCACGTATGTGCTCACGGTCAACGACATGATGCTGGACAACATCGGCCTGACGCTCAAGCGGCTCCGGCGGTTCCACGACGGCAGCGCCGAGAAGTACCAGGACAACATGTTCACCGTGATCCACGGAATCCAGACGATCACCGAGCACAGCGCGGAGGCCGGGGCGCCTTCGGGCCTGGCGGTGGACGTGGCGGAGTACTTCAGGGGCGACCTTCGATACAAGACGTGGCGAAAGGCGCTGGGCCGCTGGACGAGCAGGGGCAAGCACCAGGAGACGGCGGCTGCGTTCCTGTCGTTCATGAGAATCGTTCGGGAAGGCCGCCCGGCGGCGAATGCCAAGCCGGCCGCGGTGTCGATGGGCGATACGGCGGTCACCGCGGCAGTGCAGGAGTCGGCGGTGCCGGAGGTCGTGAATGAGGAGACGCTGCCAGCGGTTCAAGAAGCCGCCGTCGAGGAGGCCCGCAACCTCCTGACCCTCATCGAGACAGGGTCGCCGGACAAGAACGCCGCCGGATGGCAATTCGAGCTCGTCCGCAGACAGCACCAGATTCACCTGCGAGACGAGGCGCAGCGGATGCTCAGCGTCTTTTTGAATGGCGAGCGGAAGGCCCTGCTGGAGGTCACCAAGATCAAGATGCTCCCCTGCCGGACTTGGGGACACGTGCTGTACATGCTGGGCGTGGAGAACACGGCCCAGTTGTGCAAGCGGATCGACGAGCGGCTGCTCACGACGCAGGAGATCGTCATCCTGGAGAAGGCGTTCCTGCAGACGCTGGCCAAGCGGGAGTCGCTCGTGCGGATCTACGGCCGGGGGCAACAGGCCGAGCTGATGGTCGACGAGCACGTCCCGGAGGTCCGGCGGGAGACGCTCGCCCTGATCCAGCGGCTGCATCGGACGCAGCCCGACCGGCTGGCCGCGGCGACCGAGACCCTCAACGACGAAGAAACGCCGCGAAATGGACTGGTGAAAAAGCTGATCGAGCATTATAAGAAATAGAAAGTCGCGGGATGCGACTAAGGGCGTGTGGCCCGTACCCGGGCGTCGAAACGCCGCGGGCCGTCGGCGCCGTTCGAGAGAAGGAGAGAAAAACCATGAAATCGATGCGATTTGTCATACAAGCGTGCGTCCTGATCGCGGTGGCGGTGGGCGTCGGAGCCTGCACCGTTCAGATGGGCGACTGGTCGCAGGCGCACTACGAGCGAACAGTCGAACTCCAGCAGGCGATGGCGGACGGCGGGACTCTGGCCGTCTCCACCTCCAGCGGCTCCATCGACGTCACGGGCCAGGCGGTGACCGAGGCGAAGATCGTCGCCACGATCCGCGGCCAAGCCCCGACGGAGGCAGAGGCGCAGGAACTCGCCGAGGCGACGGAGATCCGGGTCGAGCCGTCGGGTGAGCGGGTCACGATCAAGGCCGACACGCCCAGGCAGGGAAACAACCGTTCGGTGAGCGTCAGCTACAGCATCATCGTGCCGACGAAGACAAGCCTCGAGGGCCACAGCGCGTCCGGCTCGGTCCGGGCGGTCGCACTGCAGGGCAGCGTTCGCGCCGATACCGCCAGCGGGTCCGTGACCTGCGAGGACATTCGCGGCGGCAGCGTGGACATGGGCTCCTCCAGCGGCAGCGTGCGACTCTCGAACGGCTCGGAACTCGGTTCGTGCGAACTGCACACCGCCTCCGGCCGGGCTGAGGCCGAGCGGGTGCAGGCCGAGCGGATTCAGCTCAGCTCCAGCAGCGGATCGGTGGAGGTCCGCGAGGCGAAAGCACCGACCATCGAAATGCGGGGCACCAGCGGACACGTGGAGGGCAGGGACATCGACTGCTCCAAACTCGACGCCGAATCGGCCAGCGGCGGCGTGTCGATCGAATTCGCACCCACCGCTCCGGCCGACGTCACGGCCACGATCGGTTCGATCTCGGGCAGCGTGAATGTCGTAGCCCCGCGGAACTTTGCCGGCCGGGTCGAGCTGTCCACGACGAGCGGATCCGTACGGCTCGAGGGCCTGGAGATCACCGTCCAGGGCCGCATGAGCAACAAGCACCTCAGCGGCACGATCGGCAGCGGCAACGGCAGCCTGTCCCTGCGAACCACCAGCGGCTCGGTCCACGTGCGGTAGGGAGACAATGGAATCGAAATTGCGTTGTGCGTTGTGGATGGGCGTCGCGGCAGGATTGCTTTGTCTGGCCGGGTGCGGCGGGCCGAGCAGCGTGGCGAGTCTGCGAAGCAGCTCCCATCAAGTGTACTCGTTCGAGGTGGCTGCGGACTACCAGGTCGTGCACGAACGAATCCTCCTTCGGGCCCGGCAGCGGTATTCTCTCCCGAATCAACCCCGAATCCAGCTCGGCGTCAGCGCCCAGGTGTCTCCTGAGAGCCGGTCGAGCACGATCACGCTTTGGAACGGCGGCGGGATCGGCATTCGCTACCGGCTCATCGCCGAGATCCAGGCGATCGACCCGGACCGCACGAGAGTCGATCTATACGCGGCCGGCAAACCCGACCGAGCCGAGGCCCGCCTCTGGGCCGGCTGGGCGGACACGCCGATGGAGAAGAAATAGCGAAATCCGAATTTCGAAATCCGAAACAAATTCAAAGCACGAAGCGCCAATGACCAAAACGCTGGCGCCGGCCGAGAGCCTATTTTGGATTCTGGATTTCGATCGTTCGTACTACAATCCGTCAGAGCATTGTTCGTGATGCGTGATTCTCACACGGGGCCACGAAGTTGGGGAGGCCATCATTACCCCCGTCCCTCTTTGTGGCTTCGTGGCTTTGTGTGAGTACGTCCTTGGGTTGCGAC
>JBDKUU010001169.1:0-2440 GCA_039679525.1 Phycisphaerales bacterium
TTCTCGTGACCCGCCAGAATGTCCAGCAGGTGGTCGCCCTTGGCGCTCCAGTTGCCCGCGGTCAATCCGGACCGCAGAGTTACCGCAACATCGCCCATCTTGACGTTTTCTACCCCACCTGTGACTCTGCTCAACACATTGTCGAAGACACTACTTGCCTTCTGCCAGAGGTTGGTGTGGGGTCGAATCCTGAGACTCAGTTCCACAATTGCGTCTGCAGCGCTGCCGCATTTCTGCAGGTCTACGAACAGGCAGACATAACGATCAGCAAGCACGTCGGCAACCTCTGCCATCAGACTCGTCTTCCCCATCCTTCGCTGGGCAACCAGGAGTTGATGGGCCCCCTCGTCCACTCGTTGGATGAACAGCTCTTTCTCCGATTCCGCTGAAAAACCCCTCGGATGATATATAGATTATCCTTGTCTTCTATTGGCGTATCGGGTATTCTTGGGGGTACGATATCACCTTGTCATGGAGGACCCGATGACTCTTTCCCGCCGCGACCCGCAGAGAAGCTTCTTCGATGTCTCGTTCCTGGCCGAGAACCTGTTCGACGCCACGGACCCGTATAGTCTCTTTCGGCGGGAGATTCTGCCGGCGTTGGAGGCCCAACGCGAGACCTTGTGTGCGATGTACTGTGCGGACAATGGGCGGCCGGCGATCGAGCCGGTGCTCGTGGCGGGGGTGACGTTGCTGCAATTCATGGAGAAGGCCCCGGATCGCCAGGCGGTGGAGCGTCTGCGGTTTCATCTGGGGTGGAAGCACGCGTTGGGCCTGGCGGTGGATTATGCCGGGTTTCATGCGACGAGTCTGGTGTACTTCCGTCAGCGGCTGCTGGAGAACGACGGAAGTCGCTGCGTGTTCGACGCGATCCTGCACACGTTGGAGGGCAAGGGACTGGTCCCGCGGCGGGGCAAGCAGCGGCTGGATTCGACGCATATCCTGGGTCTGGTGTCGAGCATGAGCCGACTGGAGACGACGCGGGAGACGCTCCGGCTGTTCCTTCAGATGCTCGAACGTCGTCAGCGATTGGCCGAGGCGCCAGGCTGGGAGTTGCTTCGGGAGCGGTACCTCGACAGCGAGATTCCGTGGCGTCAATTGACGAAGGAGACGCTGGCCGAGAAGTTCCGCCAGGCCGGTCGGGATATGCAGGCATTGATCGCGTGGGTCGAGGGCCAGACAACGTGGGACGAGCAGGACAAGACGTCGCTGCTTCGGCGGGTCTTTGGCGAGCAGTTCGAGGTCGTTGCCGCCCAGCCGCAGGTTCGCCAGGGGGAATGCTCGGGGGCGGTCAAGAACCCGCACGATTCCGAGGCACAGTGGGCGGCCAAGGACACAGACAAGAAAACCGCGTGGGTGGGTTATAAGGTACAGATCGCCGAGACGGTTCCCGAGGAGGCCATGCCGAAAGCCCAGGGCGAGCCGACGAGCCAGTTTCTCACGGAGGTGACTACGACGGAGGCGATCACCAGCGACCTGGCCGGCCGTGAACGCGTGGAGCGTCAACAGGAGCAGCACGGTCTGGGCCGGGCAGACACTCTCTATGTGGACACCGCCTATGTGACCGACGATGCCCTGGGCCAGGCCGAACAGGAGAACCGCCAATTGATGGGTCCGGCGCGGGGTTCGTGCAATACCTCGGGGGCGTTGTTCACGGCGGAAGCGTTCGACGTGTCGATTGCCGAACGTCGGGCGATCTGTCCAGCCGGCCACGCCAGCACGCAGTGCAGCCGCCTGGAGAATCAGCAGACGGGGCAGGTCGATTATCGCTTCGAGTGGAGCTACCACTGTGACGACTGCCCGCTCCGGTCGCAGTGCACCAACGCCCGCAGTGGCCGTCGCATGCTGGTGGTGGGCCGGTATCATGATCTGCTGCAGGCCCGCCGTCGGGAGATGAAGACGGACGAGTTCCACCGGCAGATGCACCAACGCAAGGCGATCGAGGGCACGATCAGCGAGTTCGTCCGCAACGGGGGTCGGCGGACCCGGTATCGAGGGCTGGCCAAGACCTCGCTGGCGAACTACCTGCACGGTGCGGCGATCAACGCCAAGCGATGGATTCGGCTGCTGCAGTACCGGATGAGCCCAAACTACGCCGCGCTCCTGTAAGGAAAGGACACCGGAGATGGGTATCTGCATGGAAACGAAGGCGTCTTTCACAAGGACAGGAGCATTGCGCCGAGCACTCCCTCGGATTTTGTCACGACCCCCTCCTCCGCGGGGCGCCACCGCGAAGTAGAGGCTCAGGATAGACAATACACACTCCCCACGGATCGGGGTTCTTCAGCGGAATCTAAAATAAGGGCTGATCCTGAAGATGTTATGACGATGGTGGAACCAGGATTGTGAATCGCACAGATCAGTCCGATGGCGATACTGCATTCTGGCCACTTGAGATGCCTCAATAGGCATGTCGCAGTGGCTGTTGCCTCATCATCGC
>JBDKUU010001170.1:0-11506 GCA_039679525.1 Phycisphaerales bacterium
CGTGGTGAGCCAATGGAGAAATTGTTATGAGTTCGCTGTATGCGTCCAGAATGGGGACAATCCCCAGATCCTTCGTTCGTGAGATCTTGAAGGTGACACAGGATACCGACGTCATCTCGTTTGCGGGGGGACTGCCGAATCCCCGGTTCTTCCCCTCGCAGGAGATCGCCGAGGCGGCCGCCCTCGCCCTGGCCGGGTCCGACGGGGCCGCTCTCCAGTACGGCACGACCGAAGGCTACGCCCCCTTGCGGGAGTACATCGCACAGCGATACCGGCAAAACGAGGGACTGGACGTGACGGCCGATGAGATCCTCATCACCAACGGCTCGCAACAGGGGCTGGACCTGATCGGCAAGGCGTTCCTCAACAGGCAGGACGCGATCGCGATCGAGCGGCCCGCCTATCTCGGGGCGATTCAGGCGTTCTCGGCGTACGAGCCCGAGTTTCATCCCGTGCCCCTGCTCGCGGACGGCGTGGACGTCGATCGGCTTGCCGAGGTTCTGAGAATGCAGCCGGTCAAGTTCTTCCACACGGTGATCAATTTCCAGAACCCATCCGGCATCAGCTACTCGGAGAGCAAGCGGCGCGCGCTGGCGGAGGTCCTTGAGCGGTATGACACTCTCGTGGTCGAGGACGATCCGTACAAAGACCTGCGATTTGAGGGCACGGCCGGTTCTTCCATGCGACGATGGCTTGGCGACAGGGCCATCCTGCTGGGGTCGTACTCGAAGATCGTGGCGCCGGGACTCCGCATGGGTTGGGTCTGCGCCGCCCGCGAGATCCTCGACAGACTCATCGTGGCCAAACAGGCGTGCGACCTGCATTCGAACTCGCTTTGCCAGAGGATGCTCTATCGGTATTTGACCGGCCACGACATCGACAGGCACATCGCGACGATACGAGAGGCCTACCGGCGTCAGAAGGACGCCATGCTGGCCGCGATCCAGGACCACTTCCCCGCCGAGATTGGCTTCACTCGGCCCGAAGGCGGAATGTTCGTGTGGGCGACGCTGCCGCCGCGGCTGTCGGCGCTCGAATTGTTCGAGCACGCCGCGAGGGAGAAGGTCGTCTTCGTTCCAGGCGCCCCCTTCTTCGTCGACGGCGGGGGCGTGCACAACATGCGGCTGAACTTCTCGAACGCCGACGAGGACAAGATCGAAGAAGGAATCGCCCGACTGGGCCGGATCGTCAAGAGACTGTTGAGCCGGGCGGGAGAATCGACATGAAGGGACTGACGTTCTACATCGTGGACGTGTTCGCCGAACAGAAGTACGCCGGCAACCAGCTCGCGGTCTTTCGCAACGCACAAGGGCTGGCGAGCGACGAGATGCAGAAGATCACCAGGGAGATCGGGTTCTCCGAGACCACGTTCATCCTGTCGGACGCCCCGCGCGACGGCGGGTACGACGTGCGGATCTTCACGCCCGCCGCGGAGGTCCCCTTCGCGGGGCACCCGACGCTCGGGACCGCGTACATCATTCGGGACAGGATCCTGGGACAGAGCGTGGACCGCGTGAATCTGAATCTCAAGGTCGGGCAGATCCCCGTCGCATTCGAATCTCAGGCCGGCGGCGAGAAGATCCCCTGGATGACGCCCAAGGAGGCGAGCTTCCACGAGACGTTCGAAGCCAAGGAGATCGCTCCCCTTCTGCGGATTCGAGCCGAGGACATCGACGCCGATTTCCCCATCGAGACCGTCACGACGGGCCTGCCGTTCGTGTTCGTGCCGCTGCGGAGTCTCGACGCGGTCAAGCGGGCGGCCGCCGTCAAAGACCAATGGCTCGATTGGGTCAGGGATCGAGAGGCGAAAATGGTGATGGTCTTCTGTCGCCAGACCGTCGAGCCGGGCAACCATATCCACGCACGGATGTTCGCGGATTACTACGGGATCGTCGAGGACCCGGCCACCGGCAGCGCGAACAGTTGCCTGGCCGCGTACCTGGTCCGGCACCGCTACTTCGGCGGGGACGCCATCGACGTCCGAGTCGAGCAGGGCTACGAGATCGGCCGGCCGTCGCGAATCTACTTGCGGGCCAGACGCAAGGACGGTCGAATCGAAGTGAACGTGGGCGGCAAGGTCGTGCCCATCGCTCAGGCGGAGTTGTTGTGAGGATAACCACATGAGCATCGAGCGAACGATCAAAGACCTCGCCTGCGGTCTCGGCGCGAATCTGTGCGGAATCGCTCCGGTCGAGCGGTTCCGCGACGCGCCGGCGGGCTTTCGGCCGGAGGACATCTTCCCACAGGCCAAGTCGGTCGTGGCTCTGGCGAAGCGTTTTCCCGAGGGCCCGTTTCTCTCCCGCAGCCCGATTCCCTATACGACGGCAAGCGATGTGATCCTTCAGGAAGTCACTCGCCTCACGATCCTGCTGTGCGCCGGGATCGAAGCCAGGACCGAAGCCCGAGCCGTGCCCGTTCCGAGCGAACCTTATGAATACTGGGACGCCGAGAACCGCGAAGGCAAGGGCCTGCTGTCGCTCAAGCATGCGGCGTGGCTGGCCGGACTGGGCGTCATCACGGCGAATTCCCTGCTCACGAACGATCGATATGGGAACCGCCTGTGTCTCGGCGCGGCGCTGCTGGATATCGAACTGGCGGGCGACCCGATCGCAGACTATCGCTTCAACTGCGACCCGTGCCATCTCTGCGTGGACACCTGCCCTGCTCACGCGATCCGCGACCGAAGGGTGACGCAGAAGCTCTGCAGAGGCAACTGCGAAGGCAAGACCGCGAAAGGCTATTCGCTGTACGTCTGCAACGCGTGCAGGAGAATTTGTCCCAATGGCGCCGGGCGGTCCAAGAGAACAAAGGAGCTTGTATGATCACAGAAGATGCCATTCGGCGATTAGCCGAGAGCCTCGGCGCCGATCTGGTGGGCTTCGCGGATGTGTCGTGTCTGCCGTCGCAAGTCACGAACGGACTGGCGCGAGCGATTTCGATTGGGGTGGCGCTCGACCCGACGGTGATCCGCGAGATCGAGTCCGGGCCGACCCTAAGGTACTTCGCAGAATACAACCGGGCCAACGCTTTGCTGGATCAACTGTCCTCGCAAGTCGCGGCTGCGATCGAAGGAGGCGGACACAAGGCCCGGGCCTTCCAGCCAACGAGCGAGCAAGTCGACAAGGCCACGCTGACCGCGACGCTCCAGCACAAGACCGTCGCCACGCGGGCGGGACTCGGATGGATCGGCAAATCGGGTCTGCTCGTCACCAAGGAGTATGGAGCCGCGGTCCGACTGGCTTCCGTCCTGACCGACGCTCCGCTGGCGGTCGGGGAGCCGACGAACGCCGCGAATTGCGGCGACTGTCATCGGTGCGTGGATCGATGCCCAGCCCAGGCCGTAGCCGGCGGGGTCTGGCAGCCCGGCGTGGCAAGAGACCATCTCTACAACGCAGCCGCATGCTTCGTGAAGGCCCGGGAATTCGCAAAACAAAATGGCGTCCAGGCGACGATCTGCGGCGTCTGCATCCACGCCTGCCCATGGACCCAGCGATACCTCGCCCGCGAGTCACGCGAACATTGAAGAAACCTGACGGATCGGGTATAAGCGTATCCCGCTGGATACGAAAAACTCGAATGATGGAGCAGTGGCATGACGGTTCACTTTAAGAAGTATCACGGTCTGGGCAACGACTACCTGGTGATCGATCCGAACGTCTGCGACTTCCCCCTGACGCCGGAGAACATCCGCCTGATTTGCGACCGCAATTTCGGCGTCGGCTCGGACGGCATCCTCTATGGCCCGAGGCTCGAACCGGACGCGCAGCGGACCTCCGGTCCGGGGCTCCCCGTCCTGCGGATTTTCAACCCCGACGGCAGCGAAGCGGAAAAGAGCGGCAACGGCCTGCGGATCTTCGCCAAGTACCTCTTCGAGAAGAAGTACGTCCGCTCGAAGAGCTTCAAGATCAAGACGCTCGGCGGCATCGTGGACGTGCAGGTCAAGGACGACGTCGCGGGCCTCATCCGCATCAACATGGGCAAGGTGACGTTCATCAGCAGCGAGATCCCCGTTGCCGGCGAGCCGCGGGAGGTCGTCGACGAGCCGCTCGACATCAACGGCGTGACGTACAACGTGACGTGCCTGTCCATCGGCAATCCGCACTGCGTGATCCCCATGCCCGACGCGGAGCGGCGATCGGGACATGACGTGAGCGAGCAGACCGCCCGGGCCCTGGGGCCGCACGTCGAGAATCACAGGATGTTCCCGAACCGCATCAACATGCAGATCGTGCGCGTGATCGATCGGGCCAACATCGACATCCGGATCTGGGAGCGAGGCGCGGGCTACACCCTGGCCTCCGGCAGCAGCTCCTGCGCCGCGGCGGCGGCCTCCCATCGCCTGGGCCTGGTGGACAACGACGTCACCGTCCATATGCCCGGCGGCACCCTACACATCGAGATCGCCGACGACGGCCGAATCCACATGACCGGACCGGTCGAAGGGACGTTCGAAGGCAGCTTCCACAGTGATCTGCTCAAGAAACTGTCGAAATAGCGAGTCCCATACGTCCTATGAGTCCCATAGGTCCCATGAAGCCTGATGCCGCGTGGCCGAAGCTCCGGCCTGCCACGAACGCCGATTGCGATGCGGTGCGAACCCTCGTCTTCACGGCCCTCGCCGAGTACGGCCTGAAACCCGACCCCGGCTGCACGGACGCGGACCTCGACGACATCGAGCAATCCTACCTCGCCCGAGGCGGCGTCTTCTGCGTCCTCCAGGAGCAGGATGGCTCCATCGTCGGCTCCTACGGCCTGTACCCGATCTCAGGCTGTAGGCCCCAGACGGGAGGCAGCAGGCCGCAAGCATCTACAGTCTCCAGCCTCCAGCCTCCGCCCTTGCCCCTCACCTGCGAACTACGAAAGATGTACCTGCGCCGGAGCCATCGCGGAAAGGGCCTCGGCCGGCGTCTCCTCGAAGACGCCTTGAATCACGCGAAAAGACTGGGTTTCCGACGAGTCACGCTGGAAACCGCCTCCGTCCTGAAGGAAGCCATCCACCTCTACGAACGCTACGGCTTCAAACCCATCCAGGCCGACCACCTCTCCTGTCGCTGCGACCAGGCCTACGCGCTCGAATTCCGATAGTTGTGACGAGTACACAAACTACTCACATTCAACCTGCTCCCATCGCAGCCTCGGGTAGTCCCTGCCTTCGCAAATCGACCAAACCGTCTCGAAGTCCCAGCCGGGGAAACTGGCCTTCTGTTTCATCTGCTCGGAGGTCAGAGCCGTGCCGATCTGATTGCTCAGTCCGCCACCGCCGGCTGGATCAAGGCGATAACAGTCCTTCATTGCAAGATCGCCAGGGCTGCCGATCAAGCCGCCGAAGCACATCCGACCAACTACCTGCCCGGCCGCCCAGCACCGTTCGACCTTGTTCGGACGTCCATAAAAGTAGATCGACCCGATGAGCCCCCCCAACCAGTCTCTTCCTTGGACACGTCCCGTCGCATAGCAGTCCAGCACGGAGGCGCTGTAGCTGCCGTTGTTGTTCTCACCGATCAGGCCGCCCATCAGACCCGAATCGCCGCCGGCTGTAACGGAACCCCTGGCGCAACACCGGGTGATCGGGGCGGAGTTCCATCCGACCAAGCCGCCCAAGCAGAGCCCCTCTTCCAAGACCTCTATCGACCCCGCGGCCGAACAATCCTCCGTAGGACGTGAGCCCAGGCGCGAACCGGCCAGCCCACCTATGGATCGAGAGCCCTTGCCCGCGACAATAGCGACATCGGCGTGGCAGTCGCGGACGGCCGCACCGTTGCCTTCTCCGATCAAACCGCCTACCCGCTCTGAATAGTCGCCGCAATGGATTCGGCCCGTAACTCGACAGCCGCTGATGGCGCCGCTGGCGTAGCCAACGAGAATCCCCACTTCAGAGACCTTCGACGCCAAGACCACGCTGGCGTCTTCCACGGCCAGATCGCGAATCTGGCCCGGCGAGCCGACAATGCCAAACAGGCCCAGACATGCGACGCCATCATTGTCCCGGTGAATCGTCAAATTCCGGAGCGTGTGGCCGGCTCCGTCAAAGGACCCCGTAAAAACCGGCCAAGCGCCGCCAATGGGTTCGAATAACATGTCTCCAAGATCGAGGTCCGCGTCCAGCACGAAGTGCTTGTCCCACAAGACCCTGGCGTGTGCGATCAACCATAGTTGCTCAGAAGACCGGATTCTAAAGGGGTCTTCGGCCGTACCGCTTCCGCTTGACCAATCGACGGCGGGCTGGGGGATCGGTCGCCCCGGCGTGCCTTCCCACGCCAAGTGAGGATAGTCACGACCAGCGTCAAGGACCCAGTTCGGATCATCCGCCCAGCCATTGAACGCGAAGGCCTGTCCCGACATCAACCACCCCGTGCTGAACCCGAGACCTTTGGCGCTCGCGGGGATTCCACTGGCCTGTACGTCCCACAGACAATCTACTGCCTCACCGTAGGAGGTGGTTTTGCCCACCAGTCCGCCGACACATGCCTCACCGTGGACTCCGCCAACGGAGAAACATCGCGTCACCCCCCCGGCATGCATGAAACCCACGAGTCCACCGACACCATCCTTGCCGTCAACCGAACCGCGTGCGTACGAATCAGCGATCTGGCCGCCTATGCCGGAGTTGACCATGCCTCCGGACCCGACCAAGCCCCCGACAGAATCCGCCTTGCCCACTACAGGCCCCAAGGCGTAACAAGCCGTAATGAGGCCGGCCCAGTGGGAGCCCACCAGGCCGCCGAGTTGCAGACCCGCTGCCGACGGCGAGATGGAGCAATCGGTCCAGCTATTGGATATCGTGGCGAAATTCTTGCCAACCAGCCCTCCTACAGCTTCCGCCCCCGCTACAGAGCCGGTGGCATTGCAGGCATGGACAAGACCTCGATTGACGGCAGCCACCACGCCGATATAGCGGGACGATGCCGGGCCGACAATCGCCGCCTCTTCCACGCCCAGGTCAGTGACGCGTGCGCCCGCGAAGACCAGACCCACCAAACCCGCATGACCTGAACTATCCACGGACAAACGCAGGATCCGATGTCCCGCGCCATCGAGCGACCCCATGAGCCCGGGGATCACCGCCGAGGACCAGGCTATCCCCGAGGCGTCAAGATCGGCGACCAGCCGAAAACAAGCCTCAGGCCGATAGACCGCCGTTCCCAACTGATCGAGAGTCTCGATAAGGAACGGATCGTCGAGCACGCCGCTGCCGCAGAGGGGCGCAGGCTGATAACCATGCAGAATGCTCAGCACCGGATATCCGCCCTCGGGAGGCATCATCCAGATCTCGCTCGTCCCATCGTGACGCTGGCCCAGGAAATCCCAACCGACGAAACTCTCCTGCCGGCGCATCTGTGAATCGGTCAGGCTGGCATCCAGTTCGGCGTCCCTCTCGCCATCATCCTCGGGGTCGAGGCAATAGCATCCGCTGACGCCAACCCAGCCGGAACCGATCAGGTTTGCGACGGAATCGTCCACATCCACGAGACACGTGGAGAAGCAGTTGATCACGGACCCGAGATTGTTGTACCCGGCCAATCCTCCCGACGGGTTGCATGCCCAGCCGCTTGGGAGAGTGCCCGCTGCAGAGCAGTTGCAGATCACGCCTTCCGCGTTCTGCCCTGCCAATCCACCAACAGAGGCGCAACCGAAGGCCGTCGTGATCTTCGAGTTGGCGGCGCAGCACGTGACCGCTCCCCGATTCATTCCGACCAAGCCCCCAATGTTCTCTGAACCACCCTCGCCCTTGGCGCCGGCGGAGGCGACTGTAACTCGGATGGAGGCCATCGAGTCAGCCACAATCCCATTGTTGGTGCCCACCAGACCGCCGAAACAATTGAGCCTGCGCCCGGCTGAGAACAGACCATCGACACGGCAGTCCAACACGGCCCCGCCATTGCTGCCCGCCAATCCCCCCACATCCCCGACGTCGTTCTCCGCGCGAATGGATACGTCCGCCAGACGGAGGCCAAGGACCCTGGCGCGCGTCCCCAATCGGCCGAACAGCCCCAGAAAACCCCTTTTATCGGAGACGCGGAGCGTCAGATTCTGAACTGTGTGTTGCTGTCCATTGAACGTCCCTTCAAAAAGCGGACCCAGGATGGTTCCACATTGCCCATAGCCTGTAACCTTCGCAATCACGGCCTCGCTGAAGACCCGCCCGCCGGGCAGATTTGGATCGAGGTCGATGTCCGCCACGAGGACGAAGTGCTTGTCGAGCAGGTTCGGGTCGGAGCCGATGGCGATGAGCTGCTCGGCCGCGGCGATCTGGTAGGGATCGTTCGGCTCGCCTGTGCCGCCGGCGAATTCGACGGCCTTTACCCCGCCGTTGAGACTCAACCACAGGATGACCCCGATGGCTGCGACCGCTTGCGTGTGACTTCTGAACGTCGCCATGTCCGTTCCCTCCAGAATGCGAATGATCTTATGATGACCCGCCGGGGGCGCACGTCATGCCCCGGCGCACGAGGATCGCCGTAAGATGGGATTCTGTTTGGTTCCGCGAAGACCTTCTCCCGGCAAGAACTCAACTCACACACCGGGGCGGGACCGCTATGACATGACTCGCAAGCATTCAGTATGATGACGGACAATTATGACAACAACCACCGGCCCGCCTTTCTGAGATTCATTGTAGCACAGGGGTTGCCGCGAATGCCAGAGAAATCCGCCGGGTCGCTTCGGGGATTGGCATAGTCGTCACAAATACTCTTCTGTCGGTGATGTCTCAGTGCTATAATGGCGTGGTGAACGGGAGAATCGGGGCGATTCTCGTCTGTATCGCCGTCATCATACTCATCGTCCGACGCACCCGATTCTCACCCGACAGTCTCTGCGCGGAGGTTCGTACAAACAGTCGCTATCGGAGGGAATCAGCCATGGGGAAAGTAACGAAGTTCGGGTGCGTGCGCCTGGCGGTGACGATCGCGGCCCTTCTGGCCGGCGAGGCCGGAGCCAGGGTCATTTATGTGGACGCGGCCGGGCGTTGCGGAGGCACGAGCTGGCAGAATGCTTTCACGAACCCGCAGGCGGCCATCGACGCGGCGACGCCCGGCGACGAGATTCGAATCGCGCAGGGCGTCTACACGCCCCCGTCAACTTGGGACCGCACATTCCGGATCAGCAAGACCATCGCCATCCGGGGCGGCTACGCCGGTCTTGCTGAACCGAATCCGGACAGTCGGGACATCGCACATCGCGAGACAATTCTCAGCGGAGACCTGAACGGAGACGACGGCCCGGGCTTCGCCAACACATCCGACAACAGTCCGTGCGTTGTGAGCATCTCCGGCCACGCCGAGCCCACGCTCGACGGCGTAACCATCGCCTCCGGATACGCCCGGGCCGACATGTATTCCGGGGGCGGGATCCGCGTAGACGAAGCGGGATTGACGTTGGTCTGCTGCACGATCAGAGGCAATCGATCCAACCAGGGAGGCGGGGTCTACTACCGTGCGAACACACGGATCAAGATGGTTCACTGTCGCTTCATGGAGAACACGGCCGTTGAATCCGGCGGCGCCATCGATGGTGAGCGGGGAGAATTGGTCCTGAGCCATTGCACGTTCCTATCCAACCGCGTGACCGGCACGGCTCTCTACAACAGCCGCATCGGAGGAGCCATCGTCCACGATTCGGGCCGGCTCTGTGTCGTTGCCTGTCGTTTCTACGACAACGTAGCCAAGACAGGAGGAGCGATCTACGGTTGCAGAGACACGCTGACGCTGCGAGATTGCATCTTCGCCGGCAACCAGGCGGAACAGTCCGGCGGAGCGATTGCCGTTGACTTCGGAGAATGCCAGATCGACGGCTGTTCCTTCGTCGCCAACACCGCCCAGACGGCCGGCGGCGCGGTCTCCTTCGATGCCCACGGCACGTTGTCGAGTTCCATCCTCTGGGGCAACCAGGCGCCGTCCGGCCCCCAGATCCTCCTGAAGAATCGGAGTTCCTCAACGTCCTCGGCATACATTCCGAGCCTCAGCGTCTCTCATTGCGATATCGAGCAAGGCGCCGCTGCGATAGCCATAACCGCTGGATCCGATCTGCTCTGGGCCGAGGGGAATCTGGACGCAGACCCCGTGTTCGTGCGATATCCCGGCCCGACGGACGGCGACTGGGGCGATCTACGCCTGTCGCCGGACTCGCCATGCCGCGACGCAGGCGATCCCGAAACCGATCCGTCCGCACGAGTGGACGTCGACGGCGAGCCGCGTGTCCTCCTCGACCGGATGGACATCGGATCAGACGAGTACGCCCCCGCGCCCATCGAGCCGACGACCATCGAAATCGCGGGGCCTGACCAGGTTCAGGAGGATGGCCAAGGCAGATTCTGCTTAAGAGGCGTCTATCCCGAAGGCCGGACCGTGGACCTCAGCGAGATGGCGGCGTGGTCGGCGCGTCCACTGGACTACGGGCACATGGACCCCAACGGCCTGCTCAGACTCAACGGATGCGATACGGCGACGAGTCTGCAGGTGAACGCCGTCTATGCGACAGATCGGAACCGCCTGGAGGCGACACGCACGATCGCTTATGCTCCGATCCATCTCACGTACCACGTCGATGCCCGGCAGGGAGTCATCGGGCAGGATGGACTCAGCAGGCGAACCGCCCTGCCCACGATCCAACAGGCTGTCGACCTCGCTGAGGACGGCGACACGATCTGGGTCTATCCCGGCGTCTACGAAGGCCCCGTGGACTTCCTCGGCAAGGCCATCGCCATCCAGGGGCGGGACGGCGCTGCGACAATCGACGGCAAGGGCTACTTCGGCGTGGTTTTCGAGAGTGGCGAAGGGCCGGCCAGTCGCCTGCAGAACGTGGTGATCGTGAACTGCTCGGTCGGAGTCTTCGCGACGGGCGGTTCCCCGACGATCCAATACGTCACGGCGGCCGACAATCACGTCGGAATCGGAGCCTATGGCGATTCGAATCCCACGATCCGCCACAGCATCTTCTGGCGCAACGCGAAAGCCGACCTGATCCAGTGCGAGGCGGCCTATAGTTGCGTCGAGCACGGAGACGATCGTCCGTGGAACCTTCATACAGATCCGCTGTTTGCAGACGCCGCCCGCGGCGATTATCACCTCAAGTCCGAGGCGGGACGCTGGGACCCCGGCGAAAGCGCGTGGGTGCAGGACGACGTCACCAGTCCCTGCATCGACGCGGGGTACCTGCCGGAACCGTGGGATCAGGAACTCTGGCCGAACGGCAAGCGCGTCAACATCGGCGCCTACGGCAACACGCGAGAGGCCAGCATGTCCACGCGAGCTGTCGGACACCCGGCCGACCTGAACCACAACGGAATCGTCGATGGTCCCGATCTTGCCCTGTTCGCCAATCGCTGGAGGGAACAAGCGCCCCTGCTGGCCGAGGACCTGGATCGAAACGGCGACGTGGACGCCGCGGATTTGGAGACGCTCGCATCCAGTTGGCTGATGCCGGAGGCGAGCGAGACCGTGGCGTTTCGCGACTACTGGCCGTATGCCATTGGAAACTGCTGGTAGCATACCGACATGGTCTTCGA
>JBDKUU010001171.1:0-1586 GCA_039679525.1 Phycisphaerales bacterium
GGGGGCGGGCAGGCGCTGGCCGCCGCGGGTCTCGACAAGCGGGTTTCAGGCGTGGTGGCCCTCGTGCCTGCGATGTGTGACTTCGCCGGCCCGGTCGTCAACCGCGTCGGCGGGTGGCCCATGCCCATCGGACGCGACATCGAGAGCGAGAACGCCAGGAAGATCATCGCTGCAGTCCGCTACTGCGACAACGTGAACCTGGCGAAGCGTTCACGGGCCGAGACGCTCATCTTCGTGGGACTCATCGACACGGCGTGCTCGCCGGCCGGCATCTTCGCGACCTACAGCAAACTGCCCGGCGGCAAACAGATCGTCGTCTATCCGCACAAGCCGCACAACGGCCTGCCCCAAGAGGATCGCTGGATCGGCGACATCTCGACGCTCCAGGACCAGTTCATCCGCCGGCACTTCGGCCGGTAGGATGAGACCCAGATAGAATGGGCTGAGAAGAAATACCCGCAGCCCATGTGTCAATGTGTTTGTCGCGATGCATCAAAGTGTGTTCCGGCGGCGCAGCCAGCCAACCAGACCGACGCCCATGGAACCCAGAAGAATGGCGCCGGGCACAGGGACCATGCCCACGGGCGTCTCAATGTGTTCCCCCGAATTCAGCGCCTCGACCGCATCGAGGTCGAAGCCGGGATAACCGCCGCCATTTTGCAGTCCGACGAACTTCACGTAGTTGACATAGCCAAGTCCTGTGCCGGATATATCGAAGCTGGTATCGCTATCGATTGTTCTCAGAAGCACATACGTGTCGTTGTCCTCGCTGCCCCAGACCTCCGCATCGGAATCCCCGTCGAGGTACTCATAGACCCTCATGTCGTACCCCGCGCCGTCATAGACGCTGTTGTCTGTGAAGGCGAGAATCAGTGTCTCGGGGATGTCAATCGAGACGAAATCATCATCGCTCTCCCCCAAGGCATTTGCAGGATCGTTGGCGCTCGTGTCGGAGCCGGCGGGCTGATCGAAGAGAATGACGTCATCCAACCAGACCGTCCCGGCGGCCAGGCATACCTGGCCGCTCAGGACGACCACTGCAATGAGTGATATCTTCCATGATCTCATACTCGTTTCCTTTCTTTTTCTCTCGGAACTCCTCTTCTTGTGAAACACCGTGCCAGGGGTTTCATGTGATGTTCTTGTTATACGAGCGCCAGGGGATTGTCAAGTTCAATTTATGAATTGGGGAGGGGTTGCCGCATCTTCAGATGGCTCCTGGACCGGCCTGAACACAGGGTCTTGTGTGACCACACACCGACGTCGCGGGCCAACATGTGAAATCAAGTCGGCTTTGTACTGTGTGGGGGCTGCGCCTTCAGTTGGTTCTGGCGTCAGCTTTCACTGTCGGTACGCCGGAAGGGAAATGGCTTGCGAAGAATTCCTGCATCGGGCCGTCGTAGAGGGCGATTCGCACGGCGCCCCAGGTGGCCTGGTCGCCAGTCGCGTACGTAAGATAGGTCTTGCCCTCCCACTCGAAGAGGTCCACGTCGGAGTTGTTGATCCCCTCGCCAGGCCCGGCCTCCAGGATCGGATTGAACGGGCTGAGTTCCCAGTCGGCCAGGTCCTTCGACCTCGCCAGGAAC
>JBDKUU010001172.1:0-2031 GCA_039679525.1 Phycisphaerales bacterium
GATCTCCATGCTCTCGGGGTCCGTCAGGCGGTTGTCTTCGGCGAACTTCTGGATCTGGGCGTTGATCTCCGCCTGCTGTTGCTGCTGCTCCGGCGTCGCCAGGCCGTACAGGGCGCCGCGTCCCTCAATGGCGCTGAGAGCCTGCTGCGTCGGGGCCTGGGCGTATGCGGTGCCCAAGGGAATAGCGCTCAGGGCGCGGCCGGCCTTGGCCTCCTCGATGGCCTTGTTCGCCTGGTCGGCGCTGTAGGCCAGTTGCCCGTACTGGCTCGTGAGCGTGTCCCCGAGATCCTGGGCCGCCTTGGATTGTTCCCTCATGCGGGACGTGCTCCAGTAGCCCGGTCCGCTGTAGGCCTCCTGGATCGCAGGAAGCGTGGACTCCTGCCACTGCTTCCGGGCCGGGGCCTCATAGGCACTTTTGAAGAGGGTGTCGATGGCCTCTTTCGTGTAGGGTTCCGCGCCCATCTGGCCGGTCAACAGACCCGACAGGGCCGTCCCTGTCTGTCCGTATTGCAGATTCGTGGCCAGCGCGTTGGGGTCGAGATAGCTGCTCCAGCCGCTGACGTTCATCGCCTCCTGCTGCTCGGGCGTCAGACCGGCGACACGCTGGCCGCCGTAAACATTCTGGCCTGTGCCGGCCTGGGCGCCGTACATCGGCAGGATCTGCTTGAGCCAGTCCGCCTGGGCAGGAAGGTAGCTGTAGGACTTTTCGCTTCTTTTCTCTTGTCCGAAATCGACGCCGAACATGGTCGGAGTCCTTCAAAGGCGTTTCTTCGCTGCGGTTGTCATCGAACCGCTTTGCGACGTGTCCCCTGAGGCTGCGGCTGCGGTTCGACCGACTCCGGCCCGACGGCGGGCACGTTGGACGCTGCACCCAGGGCGGCGTCGGCCAGCGGCTCAGCCTGTGAATACAAGTCATCGAGAAGCTTTGTCAGAGTCGCGGCGTAGTCATCGAAGGCAATCGCAAGTTCCTCAGAGACATCTGCCTGTCCATCCATTGTGTGGGCGGCGTCATACGCCTGCAACAGTGCCCGGACACGATGAGGAGCTTCATGCGCGACGGTGCCGCTGAGGAACCCCCTCAGACGTTTGATCCTCAGGTCGATCCCATCGCCTTTCAGATCGCCCCTGAGTTTCGGACGGGCCGCGTCCAGAGCTTCACGCAGGACCTTCTCGGCCAGCGGACGGCTGGAACCTGTGAAGACCCGGCGGATCGTCTGCTCCGATCGCTGTTCGTCCCAGCGGATCAACCGGGCGGCAACGTCTTCGGCGTCGTAGCGTGGCGGCGAGTGCAATACCGGCTCTGCGCCGATTGCCTTGAGCCGCTCTGCCATCAGGTCGGGCGAGAGGCTGTACTTGGCGGCCAATCCCTCAATGGTCAATGCTTCCGGTCTGGTACTCATCGTAGATCCCCCACAAAATGGTGTTACACATCGCAAAGGGCGGAACCCGCCCGCTCAACATCTTGTTCAATATCCATCTTCGTCAGGAGTTGCTCGGCGGCCGTCTTCGTTGCCTCATCGGTGCCGTCCAGACTGATTTTCGTCAGCCACTCTCTTGCTTCCGGCAGCGCCGCCGGCATCGCGCTCTCTAACGCCTTGCGGGCGGCCTCGGTCCGTTCGTACTCGCTGTGCAATGGTGTGCTCACGATCAACTCCTGTTGGGTTGTGTATCCGTGGCGGCACTGGAGAACCAGGATCGCCACGCGCGGATTCAGCTTGTAGTAGCTGCTGCCTCGCTCGTCTTTGATCGTCCTGCTGGACATCTCCAGTAATCGGCTCCCCTGAACGGCCAACACTCGCTCCAGCACGGACGCGAAGTATTCATTCTGCGAAAAGTACCGGATGTACTGGACGGGGATGCGTTCCTGAACGCACCAGCTCTCCAGATACAGGGCCTCCGGGTCCTCATCGAAGAACCGGGCCAGACTGTCGGCCTTTTCGCGAATGGCCTCCTCCGTCCATCGCCAGGGACCTTTGGGGCCGCCCTTGTTGGTGGCAGCCAGGATGTCGCGTCTGGCGACGGCGACGGGCT
>JBDKUU010001173.1:0-1885 GCA_039679525.1 Phycisphaerales bacterium
GCTGATGTTGTAGCAACATTCCGTAACCCGGCAACGACTCACTTTCGGCATAGTCATGGTCGTCATACTCTTGGCCCCCCGATGCAATTGATGATTGATGAAGGATAATGGATGATTCTCGCCCGGCGAACAAATCATCCTTGGCAACCTACACCTTGCGAGCGTAGCATCGCCGGCCGAATCTTGCTGTAAGGAACTGGCGAGCTTGCTTGCCGCGGATTCCTCAATCATCCCTCATCAATCATCCTTCATCAATTCAAGGGTTCTCCGGCACAACTCCCGGCCCCAGTCGGACCAGAGCCCTTGGCCCCAGTACCGATAGCAGCTCGTCTGGCTCGTCAGTAAATGAAACAGGGCGTTGCGATATCGGGGGTCGGACGCAGGAACGCCGGGGCGCAACATCTTCTCGCTGAACCTCGCGCTGGCGGCCTCCATCGGCTTGAGCACGTCCTGATAGCCCCGGACCCAGGAGATATTGTTCGTCCAGCTCCCGCCCTCGACGTGGAACCGCGAGTCTTCGCGCGACAGTTGCTCGATCGCAGCGGTCAAAGCCTCGGGTCCGACTCCCGGCTCGAATCGCTGCCAAATCCGATGTTGCAGGATCGGCTGAATCGCGGGGAAATCGGCCTCCTGAATTCCGAGCGAATCGAGATATTCCAGGTACTCGCCGACATTCACGGGCGGCGTCGGCCCCCCGCTGCTCTCCTGCATCACCTGCTCGTACTTCGGCGGAAACTCGTTCATCATGACGCCGCCGTTCTCGCCGTCCGAGATCTGGCTGACCAGCGAGGGCACGGATTTGCCTCCCAGCTCGATGCGGCCCAGCCCTTTGGCCTCGTAGTACGGCTGCATCTGGCCGACGAGCTTCGTGTCGCTGCCCTGGGTCTTGACGATCGCCGTGATGGCCAGCGTTTCGCCGCGGGAATTCCTCGCGACGAGTCTGTGCGGACGGTGCGGGTACTTGAGGGGCCGGCCGTTCTCCGCGTGCTCGACCGTATGCTCCTGGACCATCACCCAGCGATAGCCGCAGTCCTTGAGCGTCCGGACGAACTCGTAGAACACGTCGGGATGATTCGGCAAGGCCATCTCGGCCGGCGAGAATCCCTGCACGCGGGCCAGGGCTTCGACGCCGAAGAGGGCTGCGAAGAAATGCCGCCAGGCCTGAACATGCAGGCGGTAGTCCTGCACAGGGGTCGAGGGCGCCACCGGATGCCCCCACGCGCTGCCGAGCCACTCGACGCAGCCGCGATACCGCGGATCGCACGTGATCGTCCGCAGGCTGTCGAAGACGTCGTGCAGGCCCATGGCGTACAGGCCGTGGAGCAGCGTGCCGGAGTAGTCGAGCATCACGCGAGGCTGCTTGCCCTCGGCGACCAGACGCGGAATGAACTCGCCCATTCGCTTGTAGCACCAGTGGAACACGGCGGCGTTGTGGTTGTCGCCCACGTTCGGGTGGTCCATCATATATTTGAGATTGCTGATGATCGGAGCCCGCGTCAGTTCCCGGTCCGGATCGGGAATCAGCGGCTGGTGCATGTGCAAGGCGATGGCGAACGCGCTCTTGACGGCCCCCCAATCGATCTTGCTTTCGCCGGGCGAACGCCCCGCCTTCGACACGCCTTCGGCAATCATCCCCTCCGAACCGCAGAGATTCGGCACGCCATCCACGTATGCAGGTAGGTTCATGGGGCATGATACTAGCCGAGAGTCGAGTGGTTCGCCAACATTCTGCAAAGGAATGTGTGATTTCGGGTTGTTGATTTTTGATTTGAAGAGGCCGGGCCCGCGTCTGAAATCAACCATCGGCAATCGCACTTCCTTCATTTGGCGTGTGCGGCGGCCCGCGGGTGTTGGCCGGCTTGTCCCGACGTGAACGCGTCGCTGA
>JBDKUU010001174.1:0-4517 GCA_039679525.1 Phycisphaerales bacterium
TCTGTGTTACTGATTGATCCTTGATGATTGGCGATACTATAGTGTCGCCGCCGCGTCACGGCAATGGTTTTTTCCGGACGCAGCCATCAAAACTGCCTTATTGCGGCCCTTCCGGCTGCTGACTGCACAGCCATCGCCGGATCACGGCCACGACGTACAGGACTTCTCGGTCGGATAACGCCCGGCCTTTAGGAATCCCGTGCCATTTCTCCAGGCAGCCGCGGCAGCAGGTGGCGGTGGCGTGCTGGGCGACGAAGACGGGGTGGTTTCTCATGGGGGTCTGCTTGCCGTCGTTTGAGGGCTCGGCGGGCGCCAGCCGCTTCGCGACGAAGTCCCGAGCGTGGTCCAGGATGGTCTCCAGACCCTTCTCCTGGAGGTACGCCGCCTCCTTATCCCGGAGGTGGAACCGGCTGCGGAACTCCGACCGCTTCAACGCTTCGAACAACTCGTCCAAGTCTCGCATGTCATCGGACTCCCTCGAAGAAACCCTGTTTCTTCAGGTATTGGTACAGATAGGAGACGCCGACCAGCGCCAGGCCGGTGACGAGGAAGCCCGCGATGCGGTACACCGTCGAGATCGTCCGCGTATCCACGAGGAACACCTTGCCCACCAGGATCAGGAAAATCGCCAGCGCGATGTACCGTAGCGGCCGGACCCTTCGCCAGAAGCCGACGACCATCAGCGTCGTGGCGTACACGGCCCAGAGAATCGAGATGTACATGTGGGCCGGCAGTTGCCACTCCGATTGCCCCTTTCGCATGAAGTGGAGCCAAATCTCCTCGGTCATGAGAACCCACAGCGTCAGGACCGCGGTCAGGACTACGAGCATCGGCAGCGACGCGGAGGCTGCGTCCGCCGCCTCCGCGGTCCTGCGCTCCCCGCGCCGCAGCAACCACGCTCCGAGAGAGAGGGCCGCGACGAACACGGAGGCTCTCATGAAAGCCTCGTTGACGAACAGCGCCGACTTGCCGTAGGATAACGGATACGCGAAGACCAGAAACACTGAAGAAGCAACGGCCAGGCCCGCCGTCGCCATGGGGCATACTTGTCCGGCTGGACGCAGCGGCCTGGCCGCCAACAGCAGGATGAAGACCGCCGACACCAGAGGCATCTGTTCGAAGAAGGTCGTACCGCCAGCCTCGCCGGCGTTCAGCTCGTCATGATGCCACAACTCCATGCCGACGGCGCCCATCAGCAAGAGAAGCCCGCCCACGTAGAGCACTTGGGCCGCCATTTGGCGAACGTGCGCATCGAGACGCTTGTCCAGACGATAAAGGGCATGGCCCATCAGCAGTGTCGCCGCGACGAACGCCCAGGCGCCGAACGCGGGGTTGAAGAGTGGGCGGAATTGACTTGTGTGAAGAGGCAGCTCGGTTGCGAGCTTGCCGATCGCCAGCGCCATCGCGGCGCCGGCGGCGACCTGAATGAGCGTGCTTCGGCGTCGAATCCCAACCGCCGCCAGGGCGACCGCCTCGACCGCCCACAGGATCGCGATGGTGTGGGCCTTGAAGTAGAGTGGCACGGCCAGCGACAGGAACGCCAGGCCCGCCATCAGCAGCGCGTTGCGAAGGTCGCCGTCGGCCGGGCACCGCAGGGTCACCAGGCCCATGAGGCCCAAATGCGCGGCGGCCATAGCCAGGCTGCACAAAGCAAGCCAGTCCCGGTGCCCGTTCGTCAGCATCATCCAGAGGAACCAGAACACCACGGCGGCGTTGGCCAGCACCAGGAGCGTGTCCTGGATCTTCGACCTGACCTGACGCACCAGCGTGTGCAGCACGGGCAGGATCAGGAAGACCACGAAGAACACCGCCAGCCAGAACATCGCTACGCCAAGCTGGGGTGGCGGCCATCGAAGATCCATCAAGGGACGGTAGAACTTGTCGAACCAGGCCATGTACAGGAGATATGTGCCGAGGAAGGCCAGGATGTTGACCGGGCTCCACTCCCGCCAGTAGGCACAGAGCATCGCGCCGATGCTCAGGATCAGGACATACGCGAACAGCGCGTTCGGCAGGTTCTCCCCGGTCGAGAGCATGAGGGGTGTCACGTACCCGCCCGCCAGCGAGAGCAAGGCGATGGCCACCTCGTCCAGAACGACCGCGTAAGACATGGCCGCCGCCGTGACGCCGATCGCCAGAACGTATGCCGGGGCTGGACCGATCAGGCCGTACCAGCGATGGGCGGCGAACACTGTCGCATAGAGGATCGCGAAGCCCAGGGCCGTCACGCCCTTGGCGGCAAAGTCGAATCCACGCCGGCGGGTGATCTCGCCAATGACCAGCGCCGCCAGTCCCCCAAGGCCGGCGATGCCCACCCGGCCCCACGGCCCGATCCATTGATTCTCCACCGCATGCTTGAGGAAGAACCCGACCGCGAAGATCACCGTGATCACGCCCGCGACGAGCACCCAGCGCGTCCCGATTCGCTGCTCCAGGCTGCTCGTCTGGGCAGGACTCTGGGTGGCAGCCTCCGTGTTTGTAGTGACGCCGTAAGGCGTTATCTTCTCTTCTGTCTTCGCATCCGAAGGATATGCCCTTGCGGGCACACCACGAACCAGATCCTCCGTGCCGGCGCCGCTATCCGGCGATGGCTCTGTACCTACTTTCGCGGGGGACTCGGGAGTCCGCGCCGGCACGCGCGCTGTCGCCTCATCCAGCTCCCGGCGCATCTGCTCGATTCGCTTCATTGCGACGATCGCGACGACCAGCGCGATCGGTCCGCTGAGAATCGCCGCGACGGCCAACAGAACCAGCAATTGAAAAACACCATCCATAGATACGGCAAACGATCCTTCTTCTTACGCCGGGACGCCGACGGCGGACATATAGACGATGCTCTCTTCGACGCCGTCCACGCCGAGAAGCTTGTTGACCTCGTCGTCGTATAGCGCCCCGATCTGGCACGAGCCTAAGCCGAGGCTCACCGCCGCCAGAGCGAGGTTCTCCGCAATGTGGCCGGCGTCCAGATAGATATATCGGTAACTGCGCTGTCCGTACTTGCACGTGGTTCGTGCGAAAATCGCGGTCCAGGCAAAAACCACCGGGGCTTTCGCACACGTGGTCTGTCCCAGGGCCGCCGCGGCGACAGACTCGCGGAGGTCGCCGGCCTGGATTCGCTCCAGTTCGTGGCTGCGGAGGCCGTAGTGGTACACGCCCCGTTCCAGATCGCTCACGTCGTTGGCCACGACGTACGTTTCGATCGGGTACAGCGCCCCGGCCGACGGAGCCGTGCGGAACTCGCGGCCGTCTTCGCTCCGCTGGATGCCATTGGAGGCCCACAGAAGATAGCTCAACTGCCCCAGAGACAGCGGCTTGACTTGATAGCGGCGGACGCTCTTTCGATCGCTGAGGATCTGGTCGAGCGTCATCAGCGGGTCCGGCTCGAACATCGGCAGCGGCGCCTTCTCGCTGTCCGGATAGCTCTTATACAGCTCCGGCCGAGGCCCCCGCTGCACGATCTCGTCACGAGTCACGCCCGCCGAGTACTTCGTCTGCTGTTGGAATTCGTCTCCTACTTTGCTCATTGCGTCCTCCCCTTGCCAAGCCGTGTCCGCGGTACATACCCTATGGATTGGACCATGCCCAGGCTACACGGAGATCGTCGGGTTTGTCCCAAGTTCCTTTTTCCCATCGGTTTCATCATGATTATTCCTTCGGTTCGCTATGGTAAACACGAGCATTCCGAAGGCGGAGAACACATACAGTCTCATTGTCCAGGACGTTCGCTGCGTCTCTTGTGATTCCATGAGCGTCAGGCGTCGAGTATAGCCGGTAACCGTGCTCTGTAGTTCACGCCAAGCCTCCGTTTTCGTCATTTCTTCCGTGGGGAAGCCAGGAGACTCGACCCTCAAACTGAGCCTGAACATCTCCGGCACCCCCTCGAGGTTTTCGGGCGCGATGTGCCAGGGCAGGCCTTGCTCTCGGCCGTACCTGTCGAGCTTTGAGACTTGCAGGTCGAACAGCATATCGACGATGAAGAAGGCGCAAAACACGAAGAAGAGCGTGGAGAACACCGCAGACCCGTATGAGGTCCAATGAGCTTTTTGTTCAGCGATCATTTCCTATACTCCTTCCCGGGGCAGGCTTGCGGCTTGTAGGGTGCGTAGCACGCACCCCTCTCCTACCGCCGTAGATGCTTGTTGAAGAACTCGGCGACCTGGACGTCCACCTGCGGGTCCTTGAACCCGCCGTGGCCGCCGCCTTGGACCGTGTAGAGCGTGACCTTCACGCCGGCGCGGTCGAGGGCGCCACGGAGCAATATGCTCTGGTTGTACGGGACGATCGGGTCCGCGTCGCCGTGCACGATCAGGAACGGCGGATCGTCCTTCGTCACGTACGTGATCGGGTTGGCCCGCCGGACCTTGTCCTTGTTCTCCTGAATGGGCCCGCCGACGAGCTTCGATTCGGGCGAATCCGGGGCGTCGTGGTTTTCCTCGCCGGGGAAGTCGCTCATCTTCGTGAAGTCGGTCGGTCCGAAGAAATCGCACACCGCCTGGACCCGGCTGGACACGCCGGCG
>JBDKUU010001175.1:0-3001 GCA_039679525.1 Phycisphaerales bacterium
GTACCATCCGCACCGACAGAGCGGCAGCTACAACATCGACGGCACGAGCTGGCGGTCGTTCAAGGACTACTCCGGCGGCGGCATGACCGACTGGGGCGCCCATCACTTCGGCGGCGCGACGTTCGCCATCGACGTCCGGGAACTCGAACCTGAGGAAGTGATCTTCCACAACGAAAACAGCCAGAAGTATGCGACGTGCCGTTATCCGGACGGCAAGCTCCTTCATCACGGTTGCCCGGGCCGGGGCAACCTGGACGTGGAATACACGAACGAACAGTGCCCCTCGAAGCCGGTCCCCGGTTACGCCGGAACCGGCGGCATCTACGGCGACTTCATCGACTGCGTCAAGACCCGAAAGAAGCCCTTCCGCGACATCGAGCTGGCGGTCCACACCGCGACCGTATGTCACCTGTTCCTGATCGCCTACGAGCTCGAGCGGTCGCTCAAGTGGGACACGACCAAGCAGCAGTTCGTGAACGACGACGAAGCCAACCGCCTTGTCGACGTGGCAAGAAGAGAGCCCTGGGTGCTGTAAGCAATCGATGATCGCGACAAGGAGACTTGATCATGACGAATAACGAAACGACGAAAATGACCCTGGCGTTCGGCGCCGCAGCCGCGGTGGCCGGCCAGGCCGTTGCTCAAACCGATTCCGCCGCCGTGGACAATGCTTTCACCACGCTCAAGACCTACGACTGGGGCGCGGACCGCAACCTGTTGAACCCGATCGATCAGGCGATCATCGCGGCGCAGGCCGATCCGGCCGCCCGCAAGGCCATCGAGAAACGTCTCGTCGACACGCTTGCCGGCGGCGTCTCGCGGTCGGCGCAGGACTACGTCTGCCGCAGGCTGCGAGTCATCGGCACCGCCCAGTCGGTCGACGCCCTGGCCGCCCTGCTGCCGGCCGAGGAAACCTCGCATATCGCCCGCTTCGCGATCGAACGCATCCAGGACGGCAAGGCCGTCCAGGCCCTGCGCGACGCGATGCCGAAGGTCGACGCCAAGCTCAAGCCGGGCATGATCGGCTCGCTGGGCAAACTCCGCGACGCCAAGAGCGCCGATGCGATCGCCAAGTACCTCGGCGATTCCGACGTGATGGTCGCGAAGGCCGCGGCCCACGCGCTGGGCCTGATCGGCACGCCCCAGGCGGCAAAGGCCCTGAGCCAGTTCGCCAAGTCGGCCCCGGCCGCGATGGCGATTCCCGTAGCCGACGCGCGCCTGCTCTGCGCCGAGCAATTGGTCGCCGACGGCAAGAAGGCCGAGGCCCTGGCCCTGTACAAAGAACTCCAGAGCGACGGCCAGCCCGCGCAGGTCAAGGTCGCCGCAATGAGAGGCATGGTGGCCGCCGCCGGAGCCAAGAAGTAAGACTCGCGACGGACACACAACCGATTCGAACAAAACGCCCGCCCGGACCCAACATCCGTGCGGGCGTTTGCATTTCACCGTCACACTTCCGACAAGAAGAGCCGCAAGAAAGAGGGAGAATTGAGCCGAAAAAAACGAAAGAACGCGAAAGAGGAAGACAAGAAGGAGGCGGACGCTGCGGATTCCCTTTTTTCGTCCTTTTTCGTTTCTTTCGGCTATCCCTCTTTGGTTTGCGGCCGCGGGCCCATCACCGGCTGCGAGTCTTCGCGCGACTCGGGCGTCCCGCCTTTGCTTTCCCGCTCTTGTCTTTTGCCTTTCCCCTTTTTACCTTTGCTTTCGGCCTCCTCGCCTCTTTCTTCGCCGCCTGGTACTCCGCCCGCACCTGGGCCCGTCGTTCCGGCGGCCACTCCCTCGGGAAGTTCAACCTCGCGAACTAGCCCAGAACCTCAACCGCCCTGCGGTCGTAGGCCCTGGCGGCCTCGACCTCATCATCAAAGCTCCCGAGGTAATGATCTCCTCTCTTGTACCAGCACCTTGCGAACCACTTGTCCATTCGCTTGCAGTACGTGACACCCTTGAACCTCGATACCGTTCCATTCTGTTTTCGCAGGTTCCGCATGTTCTCCTTGCGCGTACACACGCGGACATTGGACCTGCAGTTGTTCGCTCGGTTGCCATCCTTGTGGTCGACGAACTTGCCCTTCCGCGGCCGCATGATCTGGCGGTGCATGAGAACTGTCTTGCCGTTGTCGTTGCGGGCCGCGTACCCGCCTCCCACCACGCTCCATGCCCACCGGCTGAGCCACTCGTAATCCGCGGCGTCCACGTACGCGTAGCCCCCGTTGCCCAGCGGGATCACGCGATAGTCGCCCTCGGGCGCGGGCGGTCCGCGGCGGTAATTCGGACAGGCCATACCCGAGACCTCGTGGATCTGGCCCGGGTACATGGGGTGGTTGCCGCATCGCGGCAGGATCGGCTCGCCCAGCCACATCAGCTTTCGCCACAGCTCCGCATCGACGACCGAATAGATGCAATTGTCGCAGCAGGGTCCGGACATGATCGCTTCTCCCTTCCGTTTCGAGGCGAATGATGAGTCGCCCCTACGATTCCCGTCATCGCTCGCACAGGCGAGCCGGTCCCGCCCGTGTCCCACAAGCCCGGCATTCGCCCCGCCGGGCCACGTTGCCACCATGATAACTCCTGCATGGTCGTATGTCCATCAGAAAGTTGGAAATTCGCAGAATTTTCGACCCAGATTGCAAGTCCCGTGTACAATGAAGGTTGCGCCGTAGGGGCAGGCCCCGTGCCTGCCCTCTCCCCGAATTTCTTCGCCACACGCCACGGAGGACGGAAGACAGAGGACTGAGGACGGGTTCCCCGTAGGGGCGACGCATGCGTCGATGCGTCGCCCCATCCCACCAGATGCCATTTGTCCACAGATGAACGCAGCCCGGCCTACGGCCGGAACCAAGAGCGTTTATCGCTTTGCAGGGTGCCAGCGGAAAGGGAGAACAACTCCGCTGGCCTGGGATCTCTCCGCTGGTACCCCACAATGCGTCAAACGCACTCTTTCATCCGATCACAATATCCTGTCAGAAAACGACCTATGAGCCTCGCTCTCAGTGATCTGGAAATC
>JBDKUU010001176.1:0-8794 GCA_039679525.1 Phycisphaerales bacterium
TCCGCGATCAGGTACTCGCCGACGCCGTTGGCGTCCGGGGCTTTCAGGACCTTCTCAAAGTTCGGAATCGGCTCGCCGCCGAATCCATCGGCGTTGGCGAACCAGTCCGGCCCGCCGGGCAGATTGCTGCGACGATCGCGAGAAGAGAACTGCACGGTCCGGAATGCCGGCGACGGAAATCTCGCCAGATTCGCCAAGTCCGCCATCTCCTCGAACAGCGACCCGGTCGTGATGGCCGGCCGTCCGACCTCGGAGTTCGCCGTCAGAACAGACACTCCAACCAACAGGAACAGGCCCGCCAACCTGGCTCTCCGCACATTTCGCTCCATGGCATTCTCCCATGCACAGGGTCTCAGGAATCGTTCGACCACCAGCGGCACAGGCTATCACAATCCCCGAGAGCTGTCACGTGCCTGGCCGGACCGCGTAGGAATTATCATCCCGACGATGACGCGATTGCCTTATACGTTTCCGCCCTGTCGCACCCTATTCTGAAAAAGCCGATTCGTTCGGATCGCGTCTGAAACCGTGTCGGGATCAGCGAGGACATCGATGCAGAGACAATCGCAGGCGACCAGGGCAGCCGTCCTTCACGCCGAACACGGGCGGAGATTTCCCATCGGCGCCGAGACGCTGGACGGGCGAATCAGCTTTCGCCTTTGGGCGCCCGCCCACGACAAGGTCGAGATCGCGATCGAACAGCCGGAGCCTCAAACCATTGACATGATCGCCGAAGAAGGAGGCTACTTCGGCGCGACCATCGATGAGCCCGACGAACCGGTTCGCTATCGCTTCCGTCTCGACGGCCGAGACAGGCTCCTGCCCGATCCCGCTTCGCGGTTCCAGCCCGAAGGTCCCCACGGCCCGTCCGAAGTGATCGATCCGACCCGATTCCCCTGGACGGACGCCCCATGGCCGGGACTGGGCCTGGAGAATCGAATCATCTATGAGATGCACATCGGGACGTTCACGCCGGAAGGAACCTGGCGGGCCGCGGCCAAGCAGTTCCCCGAGCTTGTCGAGGCGGGAGTCGACCTGATCGAGATGATGCCCATCGCGGAATTTCCCGGCCGATTCGGCTGGGGCTACGATGGCGTGAACCTGTTCGCGCCCACGAGACTCTACGGCCGGCCGGACGACCTGCGGAGCTTCGTCGACGCCGCCCACGGCCTCGGACTCGGGGTCATCCTCGATGTCGTGTACAACCACTTCGGTCCCGACGGCAACCACCTCAAGACCTTCTCGCCAAGCTACTTCACCGACCGCTACAAATGCGAATGGGGCGACGCGATCAATTTCGACGGGCCGGACTCGGCCCCCGTGCGGGAGTTCTTCATCACCAACGCCCGCTACTGGATCGAGGAGTTTCATTTCGACGGCTTTCGCCTGGACGCCACGCAGCAGATCTTCGATTCGACCCAGCCGGGGATCATCGCGGAAATCGTCAGGAACGCCCGCCAGGCGGCCGGCAGCCGACAGATCGTCATGATCGGGGAGAACGAGCCTCAAAGAATCGAGCTGCTCGATCCCATCGATCGAGGCGGGTCCGGCCTGGACGGGCTTTGGAACGACGACCTCCACCATGCCATGCGAGTCGCCCTGACCGGCCGCAGCGAGGCCTACTTCAGCGATTACCGCGGCTCGCCCCAGGAGATCATCTCCGCGGCACGGCACGGCTTCCTCTACCAGGGCCAACGATCCTGCTGGCAGAGCAAGCCGCGGGGGACCCCGTCCTTCGGGGTTGACCGATGCCGTCTGATCGGCTACATCGAGAACCACGACCAGATCGCCAACTCCGCCTGGGGCACCCGTCTGATCGAGCTGGTCGCCCCCGGCCGATACCGTGCGGCCATGACCCTGCTGATGCTGGGGCCTTGGACGCCGTTGATCTTTCAGGGCCAGGAGTTCGGGGCCTCCACCCCGTTTCTCTATTTCGCCGACCACAAGCCGGACATGGCCAGGTTCATCGCCAAGGGCCGCAGGGAGTTCCTCAGCCAGTTCTCCAGCATTGCCGACGGCGTGATGATGCAGTTCCTCGCCGAGCCGGGCCGCGAGGACACCTTCGCGCAGTCCCGGCTCAATCCTCGCGAACGCCAACGGAACTTCCGGTTCTACAATCTGTTCAAGGACCTCGTGGCCCTGCGGAGAACCGACGAGGTGTTCAGCCTGTGCGGCAAAGAGAGAATCGAAGGGGCCGTGCTTTCGGACCGCGCCTTCGTATTGCGGTTCTTCGGTCCCGGCATGGACAGGCTCCTGCTCATCAACTTCGGATTCGACCTGCGTTTGGCGCCGGCCCCGGAGCCGCTCATGGCACCGCCCCACGGACAGGGCTGGCACATGATTCTCTCAACTGAGGACCCTCAGTACGGCGGCTCGGGCATCGCGAAGGTTCCCCTCGACGACGGCTGGCGAATCCCGGCCGAGACGGCGACTGTCCTGGCGTCGCGTCCATGACGGAACCCCGGCATGCGGAGAATCGAGGGCGACCTGTTCGTAGTGTGCCCGTCAGGGCATATCCTCTCTTCCTGGCGTTTCGCACGCCACAGGAGCGAAGAAGATAACGCCTCACGGCGTCACTACGAACCAAGCCGGCCGTCCCGGCTCGAATGCCCATCGGGCGCACAGACTCCGGATGCCCGGAAATCCGCACAGACACTGAGCGAACGTCTATCCGCGTCATTTTCCCCTTGATTGGAGGCCCGACGACCGCTAAAATTTCACCATGGTCGCGAGACGTGGTTTGAGGGGCCACTAGCCGCCGTGGATACAAGTGCGGCAGGTCTAATGTTGCGTGGGCATGGATAAGGAGCAAGCATGAAGGTCGTAAAATTCGGCGGCACGTCGGTCGCCGATGCCAAGCAGATCCTCAAGGTCGTCGGTATCGTCACGGCGGACAGCGCCCGTCGGATCGTCGTCGTCTCGGCGCCGGGCAAACGTCACAGCAAGGACACCAAGGTCACCGACCTGCTGATCGCCCTGGCCAACGCCGTGCTCGCCGGCAAGTGCTTCGAGAACGACCTGGCCGCCGTGGTCCACCGGTACGCGGAGATCCAGCAGGAACTGGACCTGGACTGCGGCATCGTCAAAGAGATCGAGAACGACCTCCGCGGCCGCATTCGGGACCGTTCGGCCAACAGCTCCCAGTTCCTGGATACGATGAAGGCCGCCGGCGAGGACAACAGCGCCAAGCTGGTCGCGCAGGTCTTTGTCAAGAAAGGCGTTCCGGCCCGGTACGTGGACCCGCGTCAGGCCGGCATGCTCCTGAGCGAAGATTTCGGCAACGCCCAGGTGCTGCCGGAATCGTACGCCCGCCTGGCGACGCTCAAGGACATCAAGGAACTCGTGATCTTCCCCGGCTTCTTCGGGTACACGCTCAAGGGCGAGGTCGCGACGTTCCCCCGCGGCGGATCGGACATCACAGGCTCGATCCTGGCCGCCGCGGTCAAGGCCGACGTCTACGAGAACTTCACAGACGTGGACTCCGTCTACGCGATCGACCCGCGGATCATTCCGGACGCCCCCGCCATCGCGACGCTGACCTATCGCGAACTGCGGGAACTCTCCTACGCCGGGTTCGGCGTCTTCCACGACGAAGCGGTCATCCCCGCCGTGCAGGCGAAGGTCCCGATCTGCATCAAGAACACCAACCGCCCGGAAGCCCCCGGCACGCTGGTCGTCCCGCAGCGCAAGTACCAGCAGGGCGCAGTCACCGGCATCGCCAGCTCCGGCGGCTTCAGTTCGATCTATTTGAGCAAGTACATGATGAACCGCGAGGTCGGGTTCGGCCGGCGGCTGCTTCAAATCCTCGAACAGGAAAAACTGTCCTTCGAGCACGCCCCTTCGGGCATCGACAACATGTCGGTGATCCTGCGCACCGCGGCGTTGATCCATGAGAAAGAGGCGCAGATCCTCAATCACATCCGCAACGAGTTGCACCCTGACGATGTGACGATCGAGCACGGCTTGGCCCTGATTATGATCGTGGGCGAGGGTATGCGGTATGCGGTCGGCCTTGCCGCCAAGGCCTGCACCGCGCTGGCCGAGGCCGGGGTCAACATTGAGATGATGAATCAGGGGTCCTCGGAGATCAGCATCATGTTCGGCGTCAAGGACGCGGACCGCAAGACCGCGGTCGAGGCCCTCGCCAAGGCACTGCTGACACACCCGTCCCAGCCGGTCTGCTGACCCGCGGGCGTTCATTCGACTTGACTGTGAATCGGGGCTCCGCCAGAGGAATCTGACGGAGCCCCGCTGCGTTTGACCTACTTGCCCTTGGTCTCCGACGCCGCCGAGTTGTAGACGGTGATGGGCGAGTTGTCCTGGTTCTGCCTGAAACAGCCGGGAATCGCCAGAGAGACAAGGACCGCCGTCAGCGCCGTCGCGAGAGCGACGAGACCGATGGTCTTGGGAATCTGTTGCCCAGGGTTTTCCTTTAACGAAAGAGCAGCGAATGGGCCTGCGGGCCGATCACGGCATCCAGGTGAAGATCCCCTCTTCGGGATGCCCTTTCTCCCACTCGACGAATTGCGGATAGTCCCGCACGCCGTCCCGCATCACGGCCATGTAGATCTTCACCCCCATGACCTTGCGGCCCTCGGGGACCGCGTACTTGATCGAGAGAATCGCGTCTCTCTGCTCGTCGTCGATCGCGGCGTTGATACGGTCGGCCACCCTCTCGAAGTAGCCCGCATAACGGGACGCTTTCGCGATGTGGATCATGTCGATCTGCCAGGTGTCGCCGCGAGGGTCTTCGTACCACGCGTGCCATTCCAGGCACATATCCTCGGCGTCGAGCAGGTTGCCGTACTCGATCCGCCGAACTCTCGGATTCCGGGCCAAGGTCGCGACCGCTTGAAAGCTCCGGGCAACGTCCATCGGCTCCGAATAAATGTGAAAATCGATGTCGAGATGGCGAATCAGAAGGCCGGTCCGCAACGATCCGACCAGATTGATCTCGGCCCCAACCGACTTCCAGGCTTCCACGATCCGCGCGTCCCGAACGACATCCCAGGCCCGGGCCTGTTGCTCCTCAGCGATCTTGCGTACGTCCGACATCGAACCTCCAAACCGAAAGAACGTGCTCAACTCCGATCGGGCGTCATCATATCCGTCCGGCCTCATCCGTCCAAGGGACTCCAGGCTGGGGTGCATAACCGTAGCCCTTGACGCGTGGGTTGAGAACTCATCCTGCGAAGACTCCCAGGGGCTCCTTCCTCGCTGTTCTACACATCCTCGCCCCCCTTGAGAACCGAGGCGTTGCAGACGTCCAGGAGCCGGGGGCGCTGCCCCAGACCCCCGAGGTTTATCGCCTTGGGCCAGCAGCACGAGAACGACGCTGCGCATCGCCTTGGAGCGGTCCGGCGTCGGTTGTTCTCTTCGAGGATCGTGCCAGTGGCGCAAGGTGCAAAATGCCCGCCGGCCCGTCGCACAGCGCCGAGCCGGCGGATTCCGGATCTGTCCGTTCCTTCCTCTGTCTCGTAGTCCCATTCGGCCGAGCCCCGTCGCAGGAACGGTCATGCACCACCCAAGTCGCCGTTGCGGGTCTTGGGCTTGCTTTGTATGGATGTCACCGCGATAATGGTGGCGTTCCGCGTGCGGCCGTGAGCCGTCGACACGGTCATGAATCCTTCGATACAACGAAAGAGGTGACAGATGAACCTGCGAGGCGACAATCAGAAGCGTTCCACTTCCCGCCGGGAATTCCTGCAACAAACGTCCGGCGTCCTGGCCGGGGCGGCACTGGCCACGGCGATCAACACCCGCGCCCATGCCGGCGAGAACAACACCATCAAAGTCGCACTCGTCGGCTGCGGCGGACGAGGCACAGGGGCCGCGGTCAACGCCCTCTCGACAGAGGGCCCGACGAAACTGGTCGCTGCGGCCGACGTGTTCAGCGATCGGATGCAGACGAGCCTCAAGAGCCTTCAGGCGCAATTCGGCGACAAGGTGGACGTGCCCCAGGATCGACAGTTCCTCGGCATGGACGCCTATAAAAAGGCCATCGACTACATCGGGCCCGGCAGCGTCGTGCTGCTGACGACCCCGCCGGCCTTCCGCCCGCTGCACGTGGAGTACGCGGTGGCCAAAGGCGTCAATATCTTCATGGAGAAGTCCTTCGCGGTGGACGCTCCGGGCGTTCGACGTGTGCTCAAGGCGGGCAAAGAAGCCGAGAAGAAAAACCTCAAGGTCGCCGGCGGCCTGATGAGCCGGCACTCCAAACCCCTGGCAGAGGCCATCGGACAGCTTCACGACGGTCTCATCGGCAGCCTGATCACCTGCTGGGCCTACCGCGAGCACGGCGTGGTGCCCTTCTCCAACAAGCGTCCCGGCGAAAGCGAGCTGGCCCACCAGATCCGAAACTACCACTGCTTCACCTGGGCCAACGGCAGCTTTCTGCTCGACTGGCTGATCCACAACCTCGACGTCTGCTGCTGGTGCAAGGACGCCTGGCCGGTCTCGGCCCAGGGCCAGGGCGGCCGCCAGACCCGCGTCAATCCCGACCAGCTCTTCGATCATTACGCGGTCGAGTACCAGTTCCCCGACGGCACGCGGCTCTTCGCCCAGGGCCGGCACATCGAGAACTGCTGGGGCTTCTTCGGCGACATTATCCACGGGGCCAAGGGCTCGGCCGTCCTCGGCGAAGGCCAGTCCAATCCGCGCATCTTCAAAGGCTACAACCAGACGCCGGAGAACGTGATCTGGCAGTACAAAGGCAAGCCGACGGACCAGTACCAGGTCGAGCACGATCTGCTCTTCGAAGCGGTCCGAAAGAACAAACCCTACAACGAGACCGAGCGATGCGCCTACGCGGCGATGGTGGGCATCCTGGGCCGCATGGCCGCCGAGTCCGGCCAGATGGTCACGTGGGACGAGGCGATGGCCTCCAACCTGGTCCTGGCCCCCGGCCTGGACGATTGGACGATCGACTCCCCCGCCCCGGTGACGCCGGACGACAAGGGCAACTACCCCGTAGCCATGCCGGGGACGACGAAGGTGCTGTAGGGAAGTGTCACGAGAAAGGACCCAGCGTACCGTAGGTTCTCGCATCGCCGATACCGCCCGGCTGTCTTTTGTGGGCCAAACACGGTAATCTGTGCGAAAAGGATCACAATGACTCGGCGAAGAAAGAGAGTAGTAATCGGTCTGTGTGCGGCTACTGCCGTTCTTGCGGTCTTGGCGGTATTCTCAGGAGTGAGGCCGGCTGAAATGACAGGGGTTTATCACTATGGCCTCGAAGTGAATTCGCTATGTTGCGGCGGCGCCTCTAATTGGAGTTGGTATATCATGCCTGTGCTCGGGACACGCGAGCGGATACAAGCGATGATTCCAGCGAGTGGACCACAGGGCGATACTTGGGCATTCGTGCGCGTCCGTGGAGTGAAACTGCCGCGGCTCAAGAGACTATACGGATACGGACACCTCGGGCTGTGCACACATGCCTTTCTCGTGCTGCAGATTCTCGATGCACATCCCGTCACGGTAGAGGATCTCCGGAGCATCGGCATGCCCGAGGAATATATGGAGTACATACGAAGCCATCAATGACACCGGCCGACATGTAGGGTGTGCCGTGCACACCAACACAAATTCGATGGCGGAAATGGTGTGCACGGCACACCCTACAAGATGCGAAGTGCAGTCACTCGCCCATCGATATTCCGAGATGCAAAGGAGAGTGTGTAGGGTGGGTTCTTAACCCACGCGTCACTCTGACTCACAAGGAGCAGGAGAATGGAATTGAGTCCGGAGATACGACAGAAGCTGCTGAACTTTCAGCGGCTTGAGATCACCGAGAACCACATCTACAGCCGACTGGCGGGCGTGGTCAAATCGCCTGAGAATCGCCAGGTTCTCGAGAAGATCGCGACCGACGAGATGCGGCACTACGAGCAGTGGCGCCGCTACACCGGCGAGAGCGTGGGCCCCGACCACGGGGCGATCTCGAAGTACTTCTGGATCAGCCGAATCCTGGGCTTCACGTTCGGCGTCAAGCTGATGGAGAGCAAGGAGGAGAAGGCCCAGGGCGGCTACGAGCAACTGATCGGCGTGATCCCCGAGGCCGAGGCGATCATGAAGGACGAGCAGGAGCACGAGACCGCCCTGCTCGGCATGCTCGACGAGGAGCGGCTCCGCTACACAGGCTCGATGGTCCTGGGGCTCAACGACGCGTTGGTCGAATTGACCGGCGCCCTGGCCGGCCTGACGCTGGCCTTGCGCGACGCCAAGCTGATCGCGCTCACGGGCTCGGTCACCGGGATCGCCGCGGCCCTGTCCATGGGCGCATCCTCCTACCTCTCGACCAAGTCGGAAGAGACCACAAAGAACCCGCTGAAGGCCTCCGTCTATACCGGCGTCGCCTACATCCTCACCGTCGTGGTCCTGATCTTCCCTTACCTGGTGCTCTCGAACTATTACGTGAGCCTCGTCTGCACGCTGACGGCCGCGGTCGGGATCATCGCCGCGTTCAACTACTACATCGCGGTGGCGCGGAGCGAGGCATTCAAGAGCCGCTTCCTGGAGATGGCAGGCCTGAGCCTGAGCGTCGCGGCCTTCAGCTTCCTCGTAGGCTTCCTCCTGAGAACCCTCTTCGGCGTGGACGTCTGACCGCTGCACAGCGGGCCTATGGAGTGACCCATGAAGTGGAGCCAATTGAGGAAGCGAATTGAGGACCTGTTGGCCGACTCGGTGCGAAAGCGGGTCCAGATCGGCTCAACCGCCTACGTGAAATCGGGCGACGGCCGCGGCTGGATCTCGATTGACGGTCAAGAAATCCTCGTGATGACATGGACGAATG
>JBDKUU010001177.1:0-2637 GCA_039679525.1 Phycisphaerales bacterium
ACTATCTCGGCGAGCCGACGCCGTTCAGTCGCGACGCGAAGAGCTCGTACTTCGGCATCGTCGATCTTGACGGCATTCCGAAGGATCGTTTCTACCTGTACCGCAGCTATTGGCGTCCCGAGGCCACGACGGTGCACATCCTGCCGCACTGGAACTGGCCCGACCGCGTCGGACAGCCGGTGCCGGTCTTCGTCTACACGAACGGCGACTCCGCGGAACTGTTCCTCAACGGCAAATCGCTCGGCCGCCGGCAGAAGGGCGTCATTCCCGACGGCCCGCCGAACCTGGCGAAGGGCAAGCCCGCCACCGCCAGCTCCAGCCAGGACGAGCATCCGGCCCAGCACGCGGACGAAGGCGACAGGAACTCCCGCTGGTGCGCCGGCTCGACCGATCCGAATCAGTGGTGGCAAGTGGATCTCGGCGGGGTCCAGACGATCCGCTATCTCGCCATCGATTTCGAGCGGGAAGAGAAGAACTACGGCTACGAGGTCAAGGTCTCGGATGACGCCTCGACCTGGAAGACGATCGTCGCCAAGAACACCAGCCGCTTCCCGCAGTGGAACGGCCCCACGCAGGTCTTCCACAACGTGGACGCGCAGGGCCGATACATCCGCGTCGAGTTCAACCGCCTGCAGGGCAATGTATGGGCGAGCATCAAGGAGTTCGCGGCGTATCCCGAGTATGCTGAATCCGACTACTACGCTCCGACTTACACGTATCGTCTGCGTTGGAACGACGTGGCGTATCAGCCGGGCGAGTTGAAGGCCGTCGCCTACAAGGACGGCAAGCAGATCGGCGAGGCCGTCATGCGAACCGCCGGCGCCCCGGCGACTCTTCGTTTGACGCCGGACCGAAAGAAGCTGGTTGCCACGGGCGAGGACCTCTGTTATGTCCTGGTCGAGGCGTTCGACAGCAAGGGGAGCCCGTGCCCGCTGGCCGATAATCTCGTTCGTTTCAAGGTTGATGGTCCGGCCGAGATCGCCGGCGTCGGCAACGGCAATCCGCTTTCGATCGAGCCGTTCCAAGTCGACTATCGCAAGCTCTTTTACGGCAAGGCCATGTTGATCCTGAAGACCAAGTCCGGCAAGAAAGGCACGGTGAAAGTCACCGCCTCCAGCGAAGGCCTGATCTCCGGCGAGGCGACAGCGCTCGTAGTG
The DNA here is from genome assembly GCA_039679525.1 of Phycisphaerales bacterium. Classification (GTDB taxonomy): domain Bacteria; phylum Planctomycetota; class Phycisphaerae; order Sedimentisphaerales; family Anaerobacaceae; genus PLanc-01. The sequence continues at coordinate 1,158 of JBDKUU010001177.1, forward strand.
ACGCCGTAAGGCGTTGTCTTCCTGATCCAGAGAAGGAGAGAAAATGAGAATTCGTCTGATCTCTGTTGTGCTTCTGGTCCTCGCCGGCTCGGCGTGGGCCGCGGACTCGGACATCCGCCTGAACTCGCTGGGTTTTCTGCCGCAATTGGCCAAGAAGGCGTCGATTGCCGCCCCGTGCTCCGAGTTCGCGGTCAAGAAGGCTGCCGGCGGCGAAACGGTCTTCACAGGCAAGGCCACAGGTCCCGTCCACCAGGACGACGTGAAACAGGACGTCTGGATTGCGGACTTCTCGCAGGTGAACGCCAAGGGCAAGTTCTACCTCGATGTGCCGGGCGTGGGCCGCTCGATCGAGTTCGAGATCGGCGACACCGTCTATGACTTCGCCTTTCGCACGTCGATGCGGGCCTTCTACCTTTGGCGATGCGGCACAGAGGTCCGCGGCGAGCACAATGGTCAGGTCTATTCTCATGCGGCCTGTCACCTCAACGACGGCTGGCAGGATTACATCGGAGCGAAGGACTCCCGCCGGGACGGCGTCGGCGGCTGGCACGACGCCGGCGACTACGGCAAGTACGTCGTCAACGCGGGCATCACCGTGGGCAACTTGTTCTTCGCTTGGGACCACTTCCAGGACAGGCTCAAGAGCGTGTCACTCGGTCTGCCCGACACCGCCCCCGGCTACCCGGACTTTCTCAAAGAGCTCAAGTGGGAAACCGACTGGCTCCTGAAAATGCCGTACCCGGACGGCTCGGGCATGGTCTCGCACAAGCTGACGCGGACGAACTTCGCCGGCTTCATCATGCCGGAAAAGGACGATGGCAAGCGATTCTTCACGGAATGGAGCACCGCCGCCACGGCCGACTTCGTCGCGATGATGGCGATGGCGTCTCGATACTTCAAGCCGTACGATGCTGCCTACTCGCAGAAGTGCCTGGACGCGGCCCAGAAGAGCTATGATCTGCTCAAGAACACGCCGGAGAAGCGATTTCAGCAGGGCGACTTCCGCACCGGCGGCTACCAGACGAACGACTCCGACGACCGTCTGTGGGCCGCCGCGGAGATGTGGGAGACGACCGGCAGTCCTGAGTGCCTGAAGGATTTCGAGGCTCGGGCCGTCGTCGCCCCGCAGACGTTCGGCAGAAGGTCCGGCCCCGCCCCGGTCGGCAAAATCGACGAGAACTGGGATTGGGGCAACGTGCGGAACCTCGGCATGTTCACCTACGTGCTCTCCAAGAGAGAGGGCCGCGACCCGAACCTCGCAGAGCAGATCCGCCGTGACACGCTGGCCATTGCCGATTCGCTGGTCGCCAAGGCGAAACAGGACGTCTACGGCCGCCCACTGGCCGGCGTCTACTACTGGGGCTGCAATGGCGCCGTCGCTCGGCAGGTTCTGAATCTGCAGGTCGCCGACAAGCTCTCGCCGAATCCGGACTACGTGAACGCGTCGCTGGATGCAGTGGCCCACCTGTTCGGCCGAAAC
>JBDKUU010001178.1:0-2476 GCA_039679525.1 Phycisphaerales bacterium
AGTGCTTGTCGAACTTGTTGTCCGCGTCCCGGCTCTCCAGAAGCTCCTTGCCGACGAGATCAGAGTCGCGGTGGAGGCGGTCGATACGGCGGTTGGAGAAGTCGCGGGCGTTGCCTTGCGTCGGCGAGAAAATCGTCATGTCCGACGGCTCAGCGCGCACGGAGAAGCCCGCCCAGTTCAGGATAAGCTCGGTCTTGCCGCACTGGGCCGGGCCGACGAAGATAACCGCGTCAAGCTCCGGGTTGACAAGCTGGTCCAGCGGCTCCCGGAGATATGGGGCGTAGGAGAAGCGCCAAGGCCCGACGTAGCCGGGCGCGTTGTTCAGGTAGCGTTCCTGCTCAGACCACTCAGAGGGCTTGCGGTGGTCCGGGTCGAGCCAGATTTGCTCGACGGTCTGGCAGAGGAGGTTCCCGAGATCGCTATAGCCCGTTATACTCGTCCTCGACTTCCGGGGGAGCAAGAACTCGATCTCGTCCGTCGTCAAGCGACTCATGTTCACGAACCCGGAGAGGGCCGCTAGGTCCGCTGTCTCCGTCAGGCTCGGGGCCGTCGCCATAATCTTCAAACTCCTTCATGATGGCCTTGCGGCCCTCGACCAACGCGCCTTCAACGACCCGGCGCACAACCTGCTTCTGCTCCCGGCTCAGCCCCGCCTCGCGCTCGATAGTGTCGGGCAGGAGGAGCAAGATCATACGGACGCTGTTGAACAGGACCGAGATCAGCCGGACAACCTTGCTGGTGCGCCAGAGGTCGCCGATCATCTCCTCGTAACTAGCACGAGTCTTCTGGGCGCTCCAGAAGGCATTTTGCAGCATGGGCGGGAGATCGGAGTGGTTCATGTTCATGATGACACGCTCGATCTCGTAGCCCGGCTTGACGAGCCTCGCGGCCGCTTCCGGGATCGAGTAGATCGCGGTGCCCCGGCGACGGCCGACGGGCACGAGGCTGGAGACCTTCGGCATGACAACCTTGGGGTCCATCTTGAACATGAGCGCAAGCTGCCGGATCGTGGCACCTTCGTAGATGATCGCGGCGGTCTCGGGATCGTCCGCCCGATCTACCGGGTCCTTGGCCTTCGACGCCATTACAAACCTCCCCAGAGCGCCGCGTGGGCCGCCCAGACCGCATCGTCGGCCGTGGCCCCGTAGCCGGTCGCATAGATGCTCTCGTGGCTCAGGATCGCCTCAGCGCCTTCGCCGGGAGCGTACAGGGAGCAGAAGAAGTCCTTGCCCTTATCCACCTGAAACAGAGAACCGATCACAGTCCTTTCCTTAGTCAAACGCTGCCGCAAGTGCGGCTCGATCTCGGGCCTTGCCATCTGATTCGACTCCTTGAATTTCCGACCGCAATTGTTGGATATAGCGGAACAGGGCGCTTTGTGCATCCTCTTTCGCTTGAAGGCGCTTTACCGCCACCTCGTCAGCCGATCCCTTGACGACCAACGGCCACGAGCGCACCGGGCGGGTCTGGCCTTGCCGGGCGAGGCGCTTGTGAATCTGATACCACTTCTCGTAGCTCCAGAACATATCGAAGATCGCGATGTCGTGCCCCGGTCCCTTCTGGAGGTTCAGGCCGAACTCGGAACCCTGAGGGTGCAGAGCGAGAAGCTGGTACTTGCCCTTGTTCCACCCGTCCTGCTGACTGCCCTTGCGGTCCATGACCGCCATCTTCGGAAATGCTTTCCGCAGGCGTTCAAGGCTTGACTGCCACCAGTAGACGAGCATGATCGGTTCGCCATGAAGCTCGTCGATCAACTGCCGCAATTCCTCGATCTTGTGATCGTGGATGAGTCGGGCTTTCTTCTTGTCGTCGTAGACTGCCCCCGAGCAGAACTGGAGGAGTTTCTGGCTGAGGCTGGCGGGGTTGTCGGCGTCGATGTAGTCGTCCGGGATGCCGGTCGCCGGGTCGAAGTTGTCGGACAGGCGGAGGATTCGGCTCTCGATAAACTCCCGCTCCATCTCGCGAAGCTCGGGGCCAAGCTCAATTTTCCGAGTGAGATCGGCCCACTTCGTCTCGACATCCGGCAGGTGGTCCTCGGCCTTGGCGACGAGGCAGATGTCCGCCATCTGAGACGAGATGATCTTGTCGTGCCCCTTGCGGAGCTTGTAGCTGAATGTCCGGCTGTTGTAGTCGAAATGCTCGTCCCGCCAGCGGGTGATCCCATTGCCCCAGAGCTTGCCGGTGTCCATGAGCCACCGCTGGCTGAATAGCTTCTGGTAGCCCTCGGCGGCCGGGGTGGCCGTCATCTGGACGAACGACTTCAACTCCCGGCGAAGCTGGCGCATGGCCTTGAAGCGTTCCGTGTTGTGGTCGCCGAGATCGCTGGCTTCATCATAGATCGCGTCGTCATAGGGGCAACCGGCCTGCCGTTCCTTGAGGACATCGACGAGCCAAGGCAGGGCTTCCCGGTTGATAAAGTGCAACGGGACATCGACCTGCAACTGCTGGCGCTTCAAATAGTCCTTGAATCGGGTTG
>JBDKUU010001179.1:0-4947 GCA_039679525.1 Phycisphaerales bacterium
CGGTTGAACGGACGTGTGCTCCGCAGCAGGCCGACGTGTCGCAATCGCCGATCTTGACGATGCGGATGACGTCCGCGTCGATCGGCCCCAGCCGGCTCCTCGCCTGTTCGCCGGGAGCGTCAAAGGAGGTTTCGACGGGCAAGTCCGCCGTGACGACGTCGAGTGCCCGCCGTTCCAGGTCCTCCGCGACGTCCCACCCGATCTTGTCGTGAAAATCGACGGTGCAGCTTTCAAGCCCGATGTGCACGCCCACCGTTTGCAGGCCGAACTGCCTGGAGGCGATCCCGGAGAGGATGTGCTGGGCCGTATGTTGCGTGGCCGTATGGAGCCTGCGATCCCTGTCGACGCGGGCGAGGTATCGTCCGTTGGGCAGGGGCCTGTCCAGGGTGTGAACGATCCGGCCGCCGACAACCTGAACGTCGCGGACGGTCGCCTCGCCGATGGCGCCTGTGTCGGCGGGTTGGCCGCCCTCGTCGGGATGGAAGAGGATCGGGTCGATTGTGACCTTGCCGGGCTCGACCGTCGTCACTTCGACCTCGGCTTCGAACACGTCCGGATGCGTCCAATACATGCGTTTCATGGCCGGATTGTACCGCCGGTGGGCCGATTCTGCAAAGGACCTGCCGATCATCGCATGGATTGGCGGTACTGCCTGGGCGTGATGCCCATTCGCTTCCTGAATTGCCTATGAAAATAGTAGACGTTCCCATAACCGACGCGCAGCGCGATCTCGTAGCATCGCAGGGACGTGAAGCGAAGCAGTCTCTGGGCGGCCTCGAAGCGAAGGTCCTGCTGATAGGCCAGGGGCGAGACGCGGAACGACCGTTTGAACGCCCGAAACAAATGCCCCTTGGAACAGTGGGACATCGAGGCCAGGTCCTCGGCGGTGATGTCCTCGGCATAGTGCTCGTCGATGTACTGCCGGGCTCGAAGGATCGGGTTGTCGCCGGCCATCGCGGCGTCCTGAATGCCCTCGGTGTAGCAGTGGGCGACGATCATGTCGAAGACGTTGGCCAGGGCCCGCTGGGTGTAGAAATCAGACATGGGGGACGGGCTCTGGAGGTAGTCCATGATCTGGATCATGATGATCAACAGCTCCTGGGCGGCCTCCTTGGCCAGGCGGAGCTCGTTGGGAATCTGCCCGGACGCCCCGGTGTACATGTTGAGAATCTTCTCGAACGGCAGGGTGAGGACCTTTCCCGTCGGGTCCACGAGAGAGAACGTGATTTCCGAATAGACGCTGGAATGGCGGAGACTCACGAAATCATGGGCCTGGCCCGGCGAGATGATGACCAGTGTCCCCGGCTCGGCGGCGTGCTTCCGGCCGCACTTGAGGTAGTACCCCGAGGACCGGGTGTACAGGACGATGTGGTAGAGGTCGTGCGTGTGCTCGCTGAAGGTCTCAATATCTCCGATCGGACGGTCCTGATCGACGGCCGCATGGACGAAGATCGGGGAATAGGCCTGGCTGTCATTGAGAATGACCAGGGCCTGGGGCGTCCCTGCGCTCTGCCGTCGGGTTTGCAGGTATCGGAGCATAGGTCACGAAAGTGCAATAAATTGCGATTCTTCTGTATTTTCTCTGGGCCTGCGATGCACGATAATACAATATGGTTCATTGGGCAATTACTATGTTCGCCCAAAACGTTGGTCTGCTTGAGTTGAGCGCGGCAATGATGGATCTGTCAAGAGGCGGCCGATGAAAACGACGAGAGGGTTCACGCTGATCGAATTGCTGGTGGTGATCGCGATCATCGCCATCCTGATGGCCATTGTCATGCCGGCCCTGAATCTGGCGAAGAAGAAGGCCTCGGTCACCGTGTGCATGAGCAACACGAAGAACCTGTCCCTCGGCTGGTACATGTACATGGGGGACAACGACGGGCGGATCATGAGCTGCGAAGACACCGGCACGGAGGCCGGCGGCAAGTTCGTCGGGTGGATCGGCGTCCCTCGCACAGCGACCGGCGCCCTGTGCAACATCACCCAGGCGGACCCGGCCGTGACGGACGACGACGAGATTCGCGGGATTCAGGCGGGCCTGCTGTACACCTATGTCAAGGAGCCGGACGCCTATCACTGCCCCGGCGACAAGGTCCGCATGAGCCTGTATGACAAGACGCGGGTCTTCGTCTCGTACTCGATCCCGCGGTGTCTCTACGGGTTTCCAAGTGATTCCAGCAACAGGAAGCAGATCCGCATCTTCAGCGAGATCAAGGCTCCGGCCACTCGGTATGTCTTCGTCGAGGCGGCGGAGACCCGCAACTGGAACGCCAGCCATCACTTCGTGATGGGAGCCCCCGAGGATACGAATCTCGATACCTGGGGCTGGTGGGGGCCCATCGCCGTCAACCACGGCGACAGCAGCGTCCTGGGCTATTCCGACGGGCATTCCGACGTGCGCAAATGGCGGGACCCCTACACTCTCGACAGGGTGGACAAGCTGATCAAGACGGGCGCGACGAACTACGGCGTCGAGTATCCCCCGGCGGATCAGACCGAAGATATCGAGTACATGGCCAGAGGTTGGGCGTACCGCTACAAGGGCAAGTGACGCGTCCGAGGCCCGGATAGGTGGCTCGGACGTTTCTGGAGAGAGGCAAGTCGCAACGGAGTGCTGGAATTCGACGGGTTTCTGGTGCAGGTTTCGTGGGTGGTCCGCATAAAGGAAAGGAGAGCACGATGAAAAAGACAATCGCGTTGGTGTGCTTGTGTCTGGCGGCGGGGTTCGGCACGGCCCAGGCTCAGTTGAAGGTCGATTTCGGCGTGGCCGGAGGGGCCGTGCAGGACGGCTACCAGGCCTACGTCGGGACGGACAAGAACCTGGCGTCGTTCACGGCCCAGAGCTACTCGGCCTTCGGCGCCACGGTGACAGTCAAGGCGAGCTGGGGTTCGGACGTGACGGCGGCCTGCGTGAGAATGATCGACCGCGGCGTCACCGACGTGCCCGAGGCCCCGAGCCTCTTGCGGGACTGGATCGGCACCGACACCCGCCAACCCGGCGACCCGATGACCCTGACGATCACCGGGTTGCCCGCGGGCACCTACGAGTGGGTCTCCTACCACCACGACCGCAACGATCAGACGGGCATCTTCAGCGCGACCGTCAACGATGCGGCGGGCTCGAAGACGACCACGGACATCGACATCTCGAACGGCACGAATTTCAAGCTCGACGCCGTCACGAAGTTCACCGCGACGATCGTCTCCAACGGCCGGTCGGACGTCACCGTCGTGTTCGATCAGACCTCGGCCAGCAGCGTCGTCGCCAACGCGATCTTCGTGATGAACGCTTTCGATCTGACCGCGGTCGACACGGGAGCCGCCGTGCTTCCGTCGCCCGAAATCGGCCAGACGGACGTCCCCCGGGACGGCACGATCCTGTCGTGGGTGGCGCATCCCGACGCCGTCAAGCATGACGTGTATTTCGGCACGGATCAGACGGCGATCGACCAGGCGACGACCGCCTCGGCGGGTTACAAGGGCAGCCAGGACGCCAACAGCTTCGATCCCGGCCGCCTGGCGTTCGGCCAGAGCTACTACTGGCGCATCGACGAGATCCTGAGCGACAATACGACTGTCAAAGGCGGCGTCTGGAGCTTCACGGCGGAACCGCTCAGCATTGCGCTGGCCGGCGCGAACATCACCGCCACCGCCTCCAGCTCCAACAGCGCCGACGAGGGACCTCAGAAGACCGTCGATGGTTCCGGCCTGACTGCCGACGGGCTCCATTCCGTCGACACGATGAATATGTGGCTCAGCTCTTCCAGCGACGCCGGCCCGGTCTGGATTCAGTATCAGTTCGACAAGACCTATAAGCTCCATCAGATGCTGATCTGGAACCACAACGGCACCATCGAGCCGATCATCGGCTTCGGCGTCAAGAATGCGACGATCGAGTATTCCCTGGACGGGGCCGCCTGGACGGCTGTCGCCGCGAACACGGAACTGGCCCAGGCCTCCGGCACCGCGGCCTACGCGGCCGGCACGACAGTGGATTTCGCCGGAACTGCGGCCAAGTACGTTCGCATCACCGCCAAGGACAACTGGGGCGGCGTGCTTAAGCAATGCGGCCTGAGCGAGGTCCGCTTCATGGTGATCCCCGTGTCGGCTCGCCTGCCCCAGCCGGCCGCCGGCGCGACGGGCGTGGACCCGCGGTCGCTCTTGAGCTGGCGTGCGGGTCGGGACGTCGCCAGGCACAAGGTGTACCTGAGCACCGACGTCAATGAAGTGACTGGCGACAAGGCCCTGGTCGGGACGGTGTCCGAGACCCGGTTCGACGCCAGCCAGACGCTGGCCCTGGGCAAGACCTATTACTGGAAAGTCGTCGAGGTCAACGAGGCCGAGACGCAGGCCGCTTGGGAAGGCGACGTCTGGAGCTTCTCGACCGCCGCGTTCCTGCCGGTGGACGACATGGAAAGCTACAACGACGCCGAAGGCAAGGACACCCGCGTATACGAAGTCTGGATCGACGGTTGGGGCACGACCACCAACGGTTCGCAGGTCGGCCACGACGGCGCTCCGTTTGCGGAGTTGAAGACCATCCATGGCGGTCTGCAAGCCATGCCGCTCAAGTACGGGAGAGACGGGATAGCCTCTTCCGAAGCCACGCGGTCGTTCGATGCGCCGCAGGACTGGACCCAGTACGGCGTCAAGGGGCTCGTGGTCTGGTTCTTTGGAGACCCGGCCAACACCGCCGGACAGTTGTACGTGAAGGTCAACGGCAAGAAGGTCGCCTATGACGGCGACGCCGCGAACCTGCTGCTGAAGCCCTGGCAGATGTGGTATATCGATCTGGCCGGCTTCACCGGCGCGAACCTCAAGAAAGTCACCGAGCTGACGATCGGCGTCGACGGCGGCGCGGGCAGCCTGTTCATCGACGACATCGGCCTGTCCCCGCTGGCCCGCCAGTTGGTCACGCCCGCCCAGCCGGCTGCGACGAACCTC
>JBDKUU010001180.1:0-1796 GCA_039679525.1 Phycisphaerales bacterium
CGATCGTCCGCCGTCGAGCGTTTCGACGCGGCCACTCTCCCGACCCAAAACAAACGGGGCCCGGACAATCATGGCCCAGGCCCTCGTTCACATTCGTTCTACACGAGGCGGCTGTCAACCGTCAAACCGTATATTGCGAGAGCCGCTCGACCACTTCGCCTTGCGGATCGCGGAGTGTCACTTCCAGCGGCATCTGGCCGGGCAGACTGTGCGTCGCGCAACCGAAGCAGGGGTCGTAGGCTCGGAACGCCATCTCGACCATGTTCAGCAGCCCTTCGCTCACTTTGCCTTTGTGGATGAGCCCCTGAGCGGCCTTTTTGACCGACATGCAGATCGGGGCGTTGTTGTTCGTCGTGCCGACGATCAGGTTCACCTTCGTCAGGATGCCGCGCTCGTCGGTCGTGTAGTGGTGCGTCAACGTGCCGCGCGGGGCCTCGACGCAACCAACGCCGTCGGTCGGTGTCTTGGTCGGCAACGTGCGATATTCCTTCGACGTAATCTCGGAATCCGTGGCCAACTCGACCCAACGCTCGGCGGCGTAGAGCAACTCAACCAGCCGGGCCCAGTGCGTGGCCAACGTGTGGTTGATCGGCTAGCCGCCCAACGTCTCGTACATCCGCTTGTATGCGGCGTCGGCCTGCGGAGTGGCCATGCCGTCGGCGACGTTGCACCGCGACAGCGGCGTGGCCTTGTAAATGCCGGAATCCTCGCCGTCGACAAAACCCTTCCAGCCGATCTTCTTCAAGTACGGGAACTTCAAATAGGACCACGGCTCGACGCGCTCGGCCACGTATTCGCGATACTGCGAGCAATCGTACTTGGCGTGTTCCTTGCCGCTGGGGCTGGTCACGCGGATCTTGCCGTCGTAGAAGTTCGTGCGGTTCTGGGCGTCGACCATGCCCATGTTGTAGGTCTTGTGAACGTACACGTCGCCCGTGATGAGCTTCACGTAGTCCGAATTCTTCAAGACGATGTCGTCGAAGATTTTCAGCGAGAACTTGGCGAACTCGACGGCCTCGCGGCCCCGGGCCTCGATCTCCTTGCGTTGCTCTTCATTGATGCCGCGGCTCACCCCGCCCGGCAGGCCCCAGTTCGGATGCACGCGGCGTCCGCCAATCATCTGGATCAACGCATGGCCGTCGTGCCGCATCTTCAGCACATGCTTGGCCACGTCCATGCCCACCTTGGCCACGACGCCCAAGATGTTGCGTTCGGCCGGCGGCGCGGTCGGACCGACGACGAAATCGGGCCCGCCCAGCGCGTAAAAGTGCGTCGTGTGGTCGGTCGCGTAGAAGATGCTGTAAAACAGCTCTCGCAGCTTTTTGGCGGCCGGCGGCGGATCCACGTGGAACAACGCGTCCAACGCCTTCGTGGCGGCCATGTGGTGCGCCTCGGGGCAGACGCCGCAGATGCGGGCCGTCAGGTTCGGCATGTCCTCGGCCGGACGACCCACGCAGAATTGCTCGAACCCGCGAAGCTCCGGGATCTGCAAATAGGCATTGGCCACTTCGCCCTGTTCGTCCAGAAAAATATCGATCTTGCCGTGACCTTCCAGCCGCGTGATGGGATCAATCGAAATACGTTTCATCGTAGAAACTCCGGGCCGACGCAACGCCGGCCGCTAAACGGTAGCCTTTAGTATTCAGTTGTCAGTAGTCGGTTTTCCGTTGTCGGCAATCGTTTCCGCCGCAACGACGGCAGAACATCGCGGTGCGGCGCTAGTTCGCCGCCTTCTTCTTGCGACGCAACATGCTGCTGGCCAGGCTGAACCGGTAGAAGCTGCCGATCGGATCGGG
>JBDKUU010001181.1:0-1799 GCA_039679525.1 Phycisphaerales bacterium
CGCGACTTTAGTATCGCCACGGTCCACCTGCTGGTCGGCATCGTCCTGGTGCTTTTCGGCGTGATCTTCGGTGGCTACCACTGGATTCAAGCGCAGCACCTGGCCCGGTTCGCGTCGGCCGGCACGGTCATGTTGGCCGGTCTGCCGGTGATCCTCGGCGCGCAACTGTTGTTGAACTTCCTGAGCATGGACATGACCAACATCCCTCGCGATCCGCTCCACCGCCGGTTGCCGGGGCGACGAACAACACCGGTCGTGCCGGACTTGCGACGGCTCGACGCTGCTGTGGCGGAAGAGGAGGCGTTGCTCGAATACAGGAAGTCGGCGTAGCAGAGATTGGCCGCTCGACCGCTGTCTTCGGGTGGCACGCCCTGAAAGGGCGTGGTGCGTATTGCGTGGCAGTTTGCCGGCCGAACCACGCCCTTCCAGGGCGTGCCACCCGCCGGAATTCGAGACACCGCGTCAGACCAGCCCCCAGCGCTTCCGCAGATACCATTCGAGCGAGAGAAGGGCGACCAGCGTGAGGAAGAACAGCCAGGTGTCCCAGAAGCTCTTCTTCGTCTCTTGCTGCACCTCCAGATGCTTGGTGTTCTCGGTCAACTTGCGGATCAAGTCAGGGAGCTTCTCCGGCGCGATGGATTGCCCACCGGTCATTGCGGCCAGGCTGTCCAACATGCCGGCGTCGGCCGAAGCGTTGTCTAGTTCGAGGTCTTGGCGGAAGACGAGGAAACGTGCCTTCGCGACGCCCAACGGCTGATCCTTCTGCGTCGCGGTCACTTCGATCGCATAATCGCCCGACGTTTGCGTGTCGCGGAACGAGCCGAGCATCTGCTGATCCTGACGCACCAGCGCGAGCGGCCGACGGCTGCCGTCAGGCAGCACAACCTCGGCCTTGTACGCGGCGTCCGTGATCGGCTCGCCAGTCGGCGAATTCGCCCCCGCGGCGAACTCGACCCGATCCAATGGCGCGAACCGCCGCTGGTTTAACCGCACCCAAACGCTTCCCTCTTGGGCCTGATCCTTCCGCGCCAGCCAAAGGACGATTTGCCGCCAGAACCGCTTGTAGGCCGATTCGTATCCCCGCATCCACCATCGCCAGGTCGAGTCGGCGGCGAAGGCCATCACGCGGCCGTCGCCGAAGCTGTGGGCGACCAGCAGCGGCTTGTCTGGCCCAGCGTCGGCAAGCACCACCGCACCGGCGGCCAGATCGTGAAGCCGATTCGCCCCTTCCAGCGGCGGCAGCTTGGACCAAATGGCCTCGTTCTCCTGCCGGTTGCCGGCCAGCAGGAGGGCGAAGTGCCTCAGCCCCAGGGGCGTCGGCTGTATGTGGAGGGGGCCTGGCCAGTGCAGGTCGGATCGCACCGGTTCGCCCGGCTGCTGCCGTTCGAGCCGATCCATGCCGACCGGCAAGACCTTGTTGAGCGGCGTGTTTTCATAACCGCCGGGGCCGAAACTCTGGAAGCCGCCGAGCATGATGAGCCCGGCCCCGCGGTTGACGCAGTCGGCCAGCCGGGCCAGTTCGTCGCCGGCGAAGGCCGTCGAATCCACGTCGCCAAGGATGTAGACGTCGTACTTGCCCGGCTTGAAACGGTCAGCGAACTCCCCCGGCCGGCTCTGCGGGTCGCGCGGGTCGAGTCGGACGTAATCGACCTTGATGTCCGGGGAACTGCCCAGGGCGCGCCGCAGGAACTTCTCCTCGACCCGCAGCGTCCCCTCGACATAAAGCACGTTCAAACCGCCCTTCAACACATTGACGAACGTGCTCAACTCGTTGTTGGTGGTCACCAACTCACCGGGCT
>JBDKUU010001182.1:0-21411 GCA_039679525.1 Phycisphaerales bacterium
CGCACGGAATCGCATCATGCGATGAGGCCTCATTGCGGCTGCGTGGCCCAATAGTAAATCGCCAATCGTAAATCGTAAATAGGAATTCCTATTCGCTTTCCATGTACTGGTACAGGCTCGTCAGCGCGTCCCGGCGGATCTGGCGGATTCGCTCCCGCGTCAGGCTCATCTTCGTGCCGATTTCCTTGAGGCTCAGGGGTTTCTTCTCGCCGATGCCGTAGTGCAGGCGGAGCACCTCGGCCTCACGCGGGTCCAGCTCGCCGAGGAGTCGAATCGCCTTGGCCTTCTCCTCGTCCTGGACGAGATCGTCCTCGGGCCGACCGGCGTTGTTGTCCTCCAGCGTCGATTCCAGGGCGGCCGAGTCGTCCTGCTCGTCGGCGCCGAAGCTCTCGCCCGTGTTGCCCAGGACCTCGACGATCCGATGGATCACCTTGGCTTTGCGGACGGGCAGGTGCATCAATTCCGCCATCTCCTCGAGCGTGAGCTTGCGGCCGACCCGGCCCTCGACCTCCGAGGCCGCGTGACGCCACTGATTGATCAGCGACACCATGTAGGTCGGGACATGCACGGGCTGGATGTTCTCCAGGAGGGACCGCTTGATGCTCTGCTTGATCCACCAGGCGGCGTACGTGCTGAACCGCGTGCCGCGATCCGGATCGAAGTAGTCCACGGCCTTGATCAGCCCGAGGTTCCCCTCCTCGATCAGATCGCCGAGGCTCATGCCCCGGCCGCCGTACTTCTTGGCGATGTTGACGACCAGCCGCAGGTTGCTTCGCACGAGCTGCTCCCTCGCCCACGGATCGTTCTCATCCATGACTTTCTTTCCGTACTCGTACTCCTCCTCGGCTGTCAACAGGGACGACTCATCGATTTCCTTGAGGTAGTCCTTGAGAGTGATGTCGAAAACGATACGCTCCTCCCGCCCGACTGTGGACCTCTCGGCCCCAGCCACCCGGGCTCATTCAATCACCGCTGCTTCTCCTCCGACGGGCAGGGACGGTCCTGCCTGACGGCTGTTCACCTTCGAGTATCGACTGAAGCGGGGGAGTGGTTTAGCCGCGACGACCCTGAATTTCGCCCGCTTGGAGCGAAAGACGCAAAAAGACCGCCCGAGCTCGCAAAACAGGCCTGGGGGAGATCTGCCAGAGGAGATAATGGACGGATATTGGGACTTTGGGGAGGCTACTTGGAGACGGCGGTCGTGGCGGAAGCACGCTGCGGGGACGGGGTGTTGCGCTGCCACCGATGCACGATCCATACAGCCGTGATAAACGTCGCGCTCGCCACGAACAGGACGACCACGAATCGCCAGTCGAGCCATCGCTGAATCACAGGTTTCTCCTCTCTTGTGTTGTCCCCTTGGGCGCCCCGCTACACGAATTGCTTCAGCGGCGTTCGCATCAAAACCAACGTGGCCAGAGCTGAGATGCAGACGGTCAGCGGGATGACGACGAGGTGGTGTCCATTGATTGCCGGAAGAGCTCGCAGGGCGTATGCGACGAGCGGATGGATCAGGTAAACCCCAAATGCCAGCGGGGCCAGCGACGCGATGACGGTGCCGCCGCGGACTTCCCAGCAATAGGCGACACAAACCAGCGTGACGCCGATTCCGTGCGGAAGGACCTGGGGTCCGAAACCGAGCCGATAGAGGATCTGGCACTCGATCGCCACGACCATCGCGATGGTTACGAGGAACAGCCTCCGACGCTCCCGGGACGCAACCGTGAGACACCTTCCAATGGCGAATCCGAACGGGATCGCCGCCAAGCCGAACTCCCATTGGGGCAGCGGACGCCCCAGATCGTCCCACGTGCCTGTGGCGTGGATGGCCAAGAGGGTCATGCCCACGACCATGGCCGTCAGAACGACGATCGGGCCTCGAATATGGGACGTTCGGCGATTCAAGGTGTAAATGACCAGGCTCCACAGAAACGCATACGGCAGATACCACAGATGGATACTCGTGCCGGCCAGGAGAGTCTCCGTCGAGAGCATTGCCCAGGCCGATCCTGTGTCGGGCGCGGACAGAGCCTTGGTCAATCGGCACAATCCATAGATCGCGGACCAGAACAACCATGGCTTGAGAAGGCGGCCGCACCGGCGCCTCAGCATCTCCACGGTTGTGGTCTCGCGAGCCTGCGATGTCAGCAGGGAGCAGAAGATCAGAAGGAATATCGGCAGCCCCGCATAGGCGATGTGTCGGTAGGGGGCTTCGTCGGCGTGAAACCAGACGATGCCGATCGCGGCCAGAACCCGCAGCCGGTCTATGTTTGCGATCCTCTCGGCGGGCAGAGACATCGGTATGGAGAGAGTCCCCGCCTCGGGGAGGACCTGGCCGCTGCAGAGATTGGAGACACGTGTTCTCATCCGATCGCACCCTCTGAGCCGGGATTCCCGGCGACTCCGGAGAATCAGCGCGCAGGGTCATCCGATGGATAGCAAATCCCTGCTTGCCGTTCATCACGCTGGAGTGCGTCAGAACTGCGTCGCGCGTGACACGTCGGTGCAGGATAAGGAGACCTGCCCTCACTCCTATTTAGGATTATAGCAGAAGAAAGGGCAGAAAGCAACTCCAAAATGGCAGGGTTTCTCCCAAAAGTGAATCCCCCCCCGGGACTTCCGAGATCCTGGCGCAGGGATGGCGCCGACGCCTCGACCCGCGGACGGCTTAGAACAGCCAACTGTATCGCAGCCAGAGGTTGTGCCGCTGGAAGTCGGGAGAGTACTCGCCGTCATAGGCCAGCGACAGGGCGTGCTCGTCCCCCGTCAGCGTCAGCGAGCCCGATAATGTCATCGCGGTTCGATCCTGCTCGGACCGCACGAGCGCCGGCGCGGCCCCCGGGATGGATTGCCAGGCGTCGGCTTCGTCGTCCGTCAACAGGTGTCGAACGCCGACCGCCGCCGAAGGCGACACGCGGACCTCGTCGTGCGTGAATGTGCTCAGCCATCGGATCGCGGCGGCGGCGTAGAGATCGTGGTCGTCCATGGCCGAGTAGGTGGTGTCCCAGGCCGGGTCGGTCGCGTCGGTCGTGTATCGCTGGCGATGGGTCCAGAGCCAGTTCAGGCCCGCCTCGGGGAGAAGGATGTGAGAACGCACGTGGAAGATCCGCCCGATCATAAGCGTCGTGGCGGCGCCGTAGCTGTCATAAGACGCGGTCTCGTGCTCGTCGAGGTTCAGTCCGGTGAGGCCGAAGTAGTCGTGGCCGCCGTAGAAGCCGGTCAGGCCGTAGCGCAGCAGCCAGGGATCCCAGCGGGTCAGACCGCTGAAGCCTGCGGTCGCGATATCCTGTTCTTCGCTGTTGCCGCGATAACCTGCGCCGGTGTAGTCGATGTCGGCCTTGCCGAAGCCTGCGTGCAGACCGAGGAGAGTGGCGCCGAGGAATCGCTCGTAGCCCGCGGAGAATCCCCACAGCCTGGCGTCGTATCCCAGCGGGTTGGCGTCCTTGTCGACGAGCGAATAGTAGGGTTCGAGATAGATGCCGGCGGACTTGTCGGATGCGGCCTCCGTCAGGGCGAGGCTCTCGGCGGTCGAGCCCGAGTCGGCCAGCAGGCCGGACGTGGAGGGCGACAGGATGTTCTGCAGCATCGAGGTGGTCATGTGAAGGTTCACGACGTCGGTCGCCAGGGAGACCGCCTGCTTCTCGACCGCGGCGGAAGCCAGGGCCGACGACCCGCCGGGCGAATAGGCGAGCGAGACGGTGTCGTCGGCGCTGCCGGCGGTGCCCTGATCGTGATAAGTGGCGGCGGTATTGGGGTTCACCGCCCGCACGTCGGCAAAGTTGCCGTCGACCGCGCCGGTCCCTTCGACCTCGAAGAGCTTGTACTCGGTGTTCCAGAGGGTCTCGCCATCGACGGCCGTGACGGTCAGGGTAGCGTCGTTGAGAGCCAGCGTCGCGCCGTCGGCGACGCCTATGGAGGCCCGGTTCGGATCGCCATCCAGGGTGACGTTGTAGGTGTCGACAAGCGTCGTGGATCCCGAGGCGATGGAAAGCTCGTAGGCCGTATCGCCGGTGACTCGAATGATGCCTGTATTGGATACGTTCGCAGGGGCATCCACCCAGATGCCATAGGCTTGGGAGGCGGACCCTTCGGCCGCGATGGCGGTGACCGTTACGTCGCCGCTGTTCTGCACGTCGCCGGCGGCGCCGATGCCAACAGCGAAGACATCCCCCCGGTTGTCGGTCCCATTCGTCGTTCCCCCGATGGCGGTGACGGAGACGGCGCCGCTGTTGACCAACGGGCTACCCCCAATGCCTGTCGCGCGTACGGACGCATCGGCGATGTTGTCGCCCGTGGCGGTTCCGCCGGTGGCAATGACGGTGACCGCGCCGGTATTGTTTACAGCGACACTGCTCAGCCCTGTGACGTCGACCATGGCGATTGCATACGAACTAGCGACGGTTCCGCCGGTGGCGGTGAGCAGAACATCGCCGCTGTTGGTCAACGTCCCAAAGGTCCGCAGGCCATAGCCGGAAGCATTGGCCTGGGCGGAATAGCGACCGGTAGCCGTTCCCCCCGTGATGTTGACGGTCACGCTGCCTGTATTGTTCAGCATCGCCTCGGCAGCGATGCCGCGCGTGTAAACGGAGGCGTCGGCGCCGATGTAGTCGTCGAGGTCTGTCGTCATCGCCGTTCCGCCAATGGAAGTCACTGTGATGTTGCCGCTGTTGTCGATTCTGCCGCCTTCACTATACATGCCATAGGCGGTGCTCCATGCAGAAGTATGGCGAGTTGCCAAGGCGATGCCTCCCTGAGCGGTAACCGAGACGTCTGCGGTGTTGGTCACGTCGGCGAAGGGAGTCAAGAACCCGATGGCTGTGGCGAGGCTGGAGGCGTCGCCCGATGTGGAATCGGCCTGGCCTCCGATGGCTTCGACCACGAGGGCGCCAGTATTCTGGACTTGGATAAGCTCCAGGGTCTGGAGGTCTCTGGATGCGTCGAACGCGGTCGCCTCGGCGTCGGCGGACGCGTAGGCGGCCCCCTGACTCGCAGCGGTCCCGCCGGTTGCGGAGACGGTCATGTTTCCGCTGTTGCTCACGTCTCCATCACCCGAGTCGATACCCTGGGCAATGGCCCGGGCGTAGGCTCCAGGATCATCGACATCGTTCGAAGTGGATGAGGCGTGCCCGCCCGTGGCAACGGCGATAATTGAGCCGCTGTTGACGATCGGTGCGTCGGCTGACTGAATGCCGTACGCCCAGGCGGCCGCGAAGATCTCGTGTTGCGTATCCGTGGCGGTGCCTGTCGCACTTCCCCCTCTGGCGACGACATTCACATCGGCCGTATTGTCGATGGCGCCATCCAGGGAATACAGACCGTGGGCCCGGCCGGAGGCGCTTGTATCGATCATGCTGCTTGTGGATTGAGACAAGGTGGTTCCGCCCGACGCCCTCACCTTAATCTGTCCACGGTTGTCGATCAGACCATGGGGTGCGTAGATACCGTAGGCGTTGGCGTCTGCGTTCACGGAGGCATCCACGTCGGCGGCATTGGCGCTTCCACCCACGCTGTTGACATCGATGACGCCGGTGTTGGTTGCGTCCCCGTGATCGGCGCGAATGCCGTAGGCGTCGGCATGAGAGTAGAGCGAGCCGGAAGGGCCCGCAACAGCCGCAGTTCCTCCTCTGGCGAGGATGCGGATGTCCCCCGTGTTGCTGACGTCGCCGGCCAACTCGATGCCCATGGCCTGGGCATAGGCCTCCGGCGTGCCTGCGCCATCCTGCTTTTCGATTGTGCCTCCCATGGCGATGATGTCGATGTCTCCGGTGTTCGTGATGTCGTGGTAGGCGAACAGTCCCGTCGCCCTCGCGAAAGCCGCGACATTGCCCTCGACCGTGGTGGCGGTCCCTCCCACGGCCGTGACGCTGACATCGCCCGCGTTGACGACGGCTTCGTAGCCGTAAAGCCCCGTGGTTATGGCTGTGGCCGTGGTTACG
This sequence comes from Phycisphaerales bacterium, assembly GCA_039679525.1. Classification (GTDB taxonomy): domain Bacteria; phylum Planctomycetota; class Phycisphaerae; order Sedimentisphaerales; family Anaerobacaceae; genus PLanc-01. The sequence goes on from JBDKUU010001182.1 coordinate 5,937, forward strand.
CCGGTGGCCTCCGCGGTCCCTGCGATGGCGGTGACTGTGATGCCGCCCGCATTGTTGGCATCGGCGCCGGCATAGAGGCCCACCGCCTCCACATCGGCCAGGGCCATGCCCTGGAAGGAATCGGGATTCACGGTAGCTCTTCCGCCCTGGGCGGCGACATTGATATTCCCCACGTTATTCACGTCGCCGCCGGCGTGGAGGCCGGCGACGTCGATCTGGGCGTCGGCGAGGGTATTGGCGTCGGTGGTCCCCGCGGCTGCGTAAATCGTGATGTCGCCCGCATTGTTGACGTCGAACTCCGCGAACAGGCCATAGGCGGCGTTGATGCCGGCATAGCCTATCCCCTCGCAGGCGTCGGCCGTGCCGCCGACGGCGGAAACGGCGATGTCTCCCGTGTTGTCGACGTCTCCGCTTACGTAGATGCCGCTGGCATTCAGAATGTGGGCCATGGCGCCGGGACCGTACGACATCCCTCCGCTTGCGTGGACGTCAACTGCTCCGGAATTCACCAGATGCACAGCGTCCTCGTGTACACCATAGATGCCATAGGCGGAGAACATGGTTTCCGCATGGAGATTGGGGTCGGTTTCGCCCCAGGCAAAGAGAGTGATGGGCTCCAGGGTCACGTAGGGGTCTGGAGTGGTCGGCATCTCAACGCCATAGACGCTTTCCCCATCGTGCAGGCCGGTTTCATTGACGTCGACCTGCGCGCCGGCGGTTGCCCACGCCAACCCGAGGATCATCAGCGACGCCAAAACCCGTCGTTTCGCTCTGGACCATTCTCCCGACGAAGACTCCCTGCCGACACGATCCATAATCGCTCCCTTCTTGCCAGATATCAACAGGACCATCTCAACCATTCCAGGGGGGGCGGCCTCTGTTTCACTCATCCGCTCCCGCCTTTCCAACGCTCTGGAGTCACACTATAGGCCCGAATTCCGCAGTGTCAACCCAATCGTGGATGCGCGACCCACCCAATTCGTGAGGGGCGAGACCTCGCGCGTGTTGCGGCTTGCCACGGGGGACGCCATGGCCTATCATGCGTCCGCATGGCTGGCAGAATCCAGCATGCTTCGAGGAGAAACGCGGGTCGATGGGACCAGGCACGTCGTTTTGAGACTGTGACAAAGGGCTGGTGGAGTCATGGAGAAGAAAGATCATCGTGAGAAGCTGATCGCATTTTGTGGTCTGTACTGCGGAGATTGCTGCGCGCACAAGGGGACCATCGCGGATCTGGCCGCGGAGCTGAGCGCCGAACTCGATCGCGAACATTTCGCCCGAATGGCGGAGTCACTCTCCCGGGCTGTGCACTTCAAGGCCTTCGAGCGTTACGAGGATTGCCGTCAGGCGCTCGACGCGATGACGAAGATCCGTTGCGGGAAGACCTGCCGGGGCGGCGGCGGCCGGCCGGACTGCGCGATTCGCGCCTGCTGTCGGGAGAAGGGCTTCGAAGGGTGCTGGCAGTGCGGCGGGTTCGAGACGTGTCCGACGCTCGATTCCCTTTGCATCGCCCACGGCGACGCCCACATCAGGAACCTCAGGCAGATCCAACTGCACGGCGCCAAGGCATTTGCCGACGGAGAACACCTCTGGTACTGCGAGGGCAAGGGCTGACGGTCTCGCGGCTGTCCCTTCCCGCGCCGGTCGCGGACTACCGTGGCGTCTTTCGCAGGTTCACTCGGACGATCCGGCCGTTCGGCACGACGATCGCATGATCTACGGAGACGACTCTCGCGTCGCCGATCTCTGCGTTGATGTCCTGTGTCGCGGTGTTGAGCCGAAGGCGAAAATCGTTCGTGCCGTCGGCGTCGAAGTCGATCTGCTCGTCGATCGAGGCGGGCAGGTTGGCGTCCTTGGCCTGCCACTGGATTTGGACGAAGCCGGTGTCCCTCTGGCCGATGAGGCCGTCGAAGACGGGACGGTGAAGCAGCGTCTGATACGTGCCGTGATCGATGGTCTTGGCGACCTCGCCGCCGGTGTAGATCGGGTGGACGTGCAGGCCGGTGACCCTGACAAACTCCTTGGACAGGCGATCGTTGCCCATGAAGGTCGCCAGAACGATCGGCGTGGCCAGGATCGCCCAGCCGTATGCGAGACAGCTTCGAATCTTCATCGGTTCTTCGCTCCTATCGGATCAGGCTGCCGGTGGTGGCCAGCAGAAGGACTCGTTCGACAGCGCCGGCGATCATGCCGCTGCCCATGACGGCCAGCAGCAGATACGCCGGGTAAACGAACATCATGCGGGTGACTCGCGGCCGATCGCCGGCGGGCGTGCCCTTGACGTGGTACGAGATCGCGCCCTTGGGACACTCGTCGATGCACCGGCCGCACTTGGTGCACGTGATCCGGGCCTTGCCCTGCTTGATCGACTCCTCGCTCATCGAGAACGTCGGGCAGACCTTCTCGCATTTGCCGCACTGGGTACACTTGGCCGGATCGATCCGGACGTCGAAGATGTTGAGCTTGTTCGTGAGCGACTGGAACGCCCCCATCGGGCAGAACAGGCTGCACTGCGTCCGGCGCTTCGTCAGGATCGGCAGCACGACGACCAGCCCGACGAACAGCGATACGAAAATGACCGCCTGCACCATCGTCCTGGCCGAGGTGACCTCGGGGTACTCCGTGACTGTTTTGAATGGGCAGAGCCACTCGCAATACTTCGGAGTCAGCGTCGCGGCCGAGCCCAGGGCGACCACCAGCAGCACCGCGAAAGGCAGGTAGGTCCATTTCCTGTCGATGTTCTTGAGAAGGGGCTTTCGCCCGATCTTGGAGAATCCTTCTTCGAGCCCGCCGTAGAAGCAGCCCCAACTGCACCAGCCCCGGCCCAGGGCGATCGAAACGCCCAGCCACAGGACGAGCATCATGCCGATGGACGCAAAGGGTCCCAGCATGGAGCCGGGGAAGATGATCGTCCGCGACAGGGCGGCCGGGATCGCGGTCATCGGGATCACCATGTGGCAGAAGGGCGTGTGGCCCTGAATCATCTCCGACGCGGAAAGGGCCATGCTGCCCCGCATCTCCAGGAGATTCGGGATGAAGGTCATCACGAAGGCCACGGCGTAGGTGACGAACAGAGCCGCACGGTACCTGTGCGTGCGGCCCGTGTAGGCGATCGGGAAGAAGAAGCCCACGGTGACGACGTAGGCGACGGCGATCGAGATCCGTTTGAGCGGGTCCTGCGGCAGGTCCTTGCCCTGCGTGACCATCATGGTCATCAGCAGGGCAATGGGGAGCGTCAGCAGGATCGCTCGCGGCAGGCTGCGTGGTTGCGTTTCACGATTCGTCATTCTCACACCTCACGATATCGCGCCGATTATGTTCGTCAAACCGGAGTACAAATATAGCATACCGGCCACTCCGGCGGCAAGCCGTCCCACGGTTCGAATTGCGTCGTGCCGGCCCGCCAGACCCACCAGCGGCAGGGGGACGATGTAGACCGACGTGCCCACAAAGAACGCCCCGAAGAACAGCAGACTCTGCCACACTCGCGGCAGTTGGGCCGCGCTGCCGAACGCCAGCAGGAAAGGAGGGCAGAGGCTCACGCCGGTCAGAAGCCCCAGCAGCACAGCGGCCAGCCAAGGGTTTTGGTGACGTAGGGTGCGTACCACGCACCATCTTTTCTTAGGCATGCACGATGATGAATGGTGCGTGGTACGCACCCTACATCCCTCTCTTTGCTCCGCGAATCCATAGGCGATCAGAAGCACGGCCAAGACAATCGTGACTATGCCGGTGGCAAGAGCGCGGCAGGGCAAATCCTCTCCAACCGCGATGTGTGCGGCCCACGCGAGCACTGCGAACGCCAGATAGCCGACGAGCCGGCCGCCGAGGAATCCGCCGACCAGCAGGGCGTTGCCGCGGATGGATCGTCCCTCGCCCATCAGATAGGGAATCAGCACAGGGGCGCAGTACGCCAAACACGCGCCGCCGCTGGCGAGCCCGAGCAGAAATCCGTTCACGAGCACCATGCGGCATATCATAACGGATTCTCGTCGGGTACCGACAGTCCTCCCGCCGAAGATCGCGAGGAAACCCGAAGGCCGTAGGCTATAGGCTGTAGACTGTAGCCTGTAGACCCCTCCGGCCTCTGACCTCCGGTCTAAAGCCTGTCTTTTCCCTTGCTTCCTTCGACCCCTCTCGTGATACTCGACGAGGCGGCAACAAAATGGTTGGCGGTTCTGGTATCTCGGACGAGTCCGGCGAGGTCGAGATGAGTTCGGCAATCGTGCCAGCCCAAGCATCGAGTGAAATAGGACGGCGAAGTGTGGAAAGTCGTGACTGTTCCCGACATTCGGATACTAGGGCTTTCTCAAGGGCTATGTGTTGAGCGGTGACATATGAACAAGGAACTATTTGAGCGATTGCTCTACGAGGAAGAGAGCACTACACTCGACTGTAAGAAGGAACAGTACAAGTTCGTCAAGGCCAGCGATGACGAGAAGTCAGAACTACTGAAAGACCTACTGGGTTTTGCCAATGCGTGGCGCCGGTCTGAAGCCTACATTCTTGTCGGCGTCGAAGAGGTGCGAGGGGATCGAAGCCATGTTGTCGGCATCAGCGCAACGGACCACCTTGCGGATCACTCGCTTCAGCAGTTTGTCAATAATCTCACAAATCGCCCGATGCGTTTCCACTATGAGGCCTTTGGCTACGAGGGTAGGCAGGTCGGTATTATCCGGATTGAGTTGCAGCCACGTCCCATCTACCTGAAACGTGACTATGGAAAACTCGAGAAGGACAAGGTCTACATCCGAAGAGGCAGTTCAACCGACCCGCATAAGGCCGCATCGCTTGAGGAAGTCGCGACAATGGGCCCAATGGCCGCTCCACCTTCGGCCGAATTGGTTGTCGAGTTCGCTCACACCGACAAAGATGACTCTCTCGGTCCGGGAATCCACTGGGACGCCGAGTTCTCTGAAGTGCCTTCGGAAATCCCTGACTTTCCTACCCCATCACAGCAGAACTCGTACGGTGTCAGTCAGTTCCTATACCATATCTCAGCAACCTCATCTAACCGAGACTACTTCCGGGAATTGGCACAATTCGAGTTTGCACGGCGGTTGTTTCGACCAATTCGACTGCTCATAACGAACGTTGGTGAAGTGGCCGCGAGTAACGTGCGGTGCGAATTCGATGTTGAAGTTGGTATCGGCGTCCACATCATGTCGTACCTTCCGGATGCGCCGACAAAGGAATCCTCTCCATTCATGGCGGCCGAACTGAGGCATATCAAGCCCGCATTTCGGCGAACTCCTGGAGACGTCAGCATCGATACGAATGATGACAGATATCGAGTCGCGATCGAGTGCGGCGATATCCAACCAGGAAGGCGAATATGGTCAGACGTGTTCTATCTGGGCAAGAGAGACAGCGGTGTCCTTGAACTCGCGGGGAAGATATATGCAGCCAACTTGTCAAGACCGGAGGATTTCACTTTGCAGATTGCCGTGAGCGTCGCCGCCAAGAGCATGTCGATCCGTGAACTGACACATCTGCCGACGCCTCCTGAACGCGACGCGTGAGGGCGAAACCGGTGCGGAACCGGGGACGCACCCTGGTTTCCGGAGTACCTGCGGCGTCATTTCCTTTGTGCCTTCGTGGCTTTGTGTGAGCATGTCTTTGGTTTCCGGCCGAAGGCCGAAAGTGGGTTGGCCACAGAGGGCGCCCAGATCACAGAGAAGAGGGACCCCATGCGGGGCGTGGCTCGGCGACCCGCGGCCTGTCTGGAATCGGTGGGGGGCCGCCGCTGATCGCTCACATGAGAAAGACGGTGGGCCGAGCCCACCCTACCGCTGTCGCCCCATCTCTGTGTCCTCGGTGGCCTCTGTGGCGATGACCCCCAAGACGCGGTTTTCCGAGAATGGTGTGCATGGCACACCCTACGGGACGGCTCGACTGCCATTGTGGCAGTCCCGGGGGGCGGCGCGCCTGGATTTAACGACATTTGAAAATCACCGCTCGTAAGTCCTTGTGCGGCATGGGCCTGCCATCGCTATCGCTGAGACGCAATAGAGTATCGCGGTGGCACGGGGTTTGCTGGTTGGAGAACCAGGCCTGTCTGTATGATAGGTCGACAATGCGAGATGGATCGTTCAACAGTAACTCTATAAGTCGGAGGGCTCCTCATGGCGAGTGTTGCTCAGATCGAGGCGAATCGTTCCAATGCGCAGAAGTCCACCGGGCCGCGGACTGCGGAAGGGAAGGCGACGGCGTCGCGGAATGCTGTCAAACATGGGCTCTTGGCCGAGCAGGTGGTCATTCATGGAGAAGATCCGGCCGAGTTCGATCTCTACCGTCAGGGGATGCTCGAAGAGCTGGCCCCCGAGGGGGCGGTGGAGACGATGTTGGCCGAGCGAGCCGTGAGTTTGGCCTGGCGGCTTCGGCGGGCCGAGCGGCTCCAAAGCGCGGTCTTCGCCACGGTCTATCGCGAGAACGCCAACGACGTGGTGCTCTGGCCCAAGCACGGGCTGCCGATCGAACCGAAGCCGGATGAGGAGGCGGTGATCCTGGGGCAGGTGGTGATGACGGACTTCGCCCGCGCCCAGGTGCTGGACCGGCTGCTGGTCCACGAGCGGCGGATCGAGAGCAGCCTGTACCGCACGATGGCCGAACTGCGGAAAGAGCGGGAGGCCCGTGCGGCGGCAGAAGCCTCCCCTTCGCAGGGCCATCCCGCGGTCGATCGCGAGGTCAACAAGGTCAATCAGGTCAATACGGTCCTCACCCCGAGTTCGAAGGGCGTCCTCGCAGTCAATCGAGAGCCCGCGATTCCGGCGGAATTGGGTTCGTTTGGCGAAAACGCATCCGAAGAAGCGGCAAGCGACGGCTCTGACTTCCCACATCAAACATCCCACATCGCACTTGAAGAAAAGATAACGCCTTGCGGCGTCACTACGAACGGGGAAGAGCCCGCGGCGCAGGCTGCGGCCGAGACGCTTCACGCTTCACGATCCATCCTGCGAAACGAAGCCAATCCCGGGGGAAGCATCAAGTTTGAAGTGTCAAGTTTCAAGTGGGAAGGGGCCGGCCTCCAGCGACGACTCTGACTTCACACTTCAGACTTGAAACTTCAAACTTCCGAGCGACGGCGGAGCGGCGAAGGGCCTTGACGCGGTTGCCGGCCGAACCTTAGGATGCCCAATCGTCTATAGTCAGGTAGGATCGGGCGAACGAGGTGTGTGGCGCACGGAAAAGGGACCGGAATGAAACGAGTGTGGATCGTAGGGGCTTCGATGATGATGGTGATTTCACTGGCGCAAAGCGGTCGGGGGCAGATGCAGGATCGGGCGAAGATCCCGTCGGCCCAACAATGGCGGCTGGAGGACCTCTATCCGTCCGATGCCGCCTGGAAGCAGGCGAAGGACGATGTGGCCGGCCGGCTTGACGAGATTCTTCAGTACAAGGGCAAATTGACCGAATCGCCGGCGTCGATGTTGGCGTGCCTGACGCTCAGCAGCGAGATGTCGAAGACGTTCGGGCGGCTGTACAGCTACGCGCACATGAAGTCCGACCAGGACACGCGGGATGCGACGTACCTGGCGATGAAGCAGGAGATCGAGCATCTCCTCACCGAGTACAACACGCGGGCCTCGTTCATCGAGCCCGAGATCGTCACGCTCGAGCCGGCGACCGTCGAGAAGTTCATCGCCGACGAGCCGGGCCTGAAGGTCTACCGCATGTACCTGCTGGACGTGCTCCGCGCCAAGCCGCACACGCTCTCGCAGGAGGAGGAGAAAATCCTGGCCCGGACCGGGCAGATGGCCGAGGGGCCCAGCTCGGTCTACACGGTCTTCAGCAACGCGGAGATGCCGTACCCCGAGATCACGCTCAGCGACGGGACGGCGGCCACGCTCAACAAGTCGGGCTACGCCCTGTACCGCGCCTCGCCCAATCGACAGGATCGCGAAGCGGTCTTCCAGGCCTTCTGGGCCTCGATCAACAAATTCCGCCAGACCTTCGGCGTGCAGCTTTATTCGCATTTGCAGACGCACATCTTCTACACGCGGTCGCGGAACTACGAGTCGTCCCTGCACCGCGCCCTGGACCGCAACAACATCCCGGTCGAGGTGTATCACAGCCTGATCCGCAACGTCCGGGACAATCTGGACACGTTCCACCGGTATCTGCGACTGCGAAAGCGGATGCTGGGCGTGGAGACGCTGAAGTACTCCGATCTGTACGCCCCCGTGGTCAAGGGTCTCGATCTGAAGTACACGTTCGACCAGGGACGCGACCTGTACCTCGACGCGCTCAAGCCGCTCGGGGCGGAGTACCGACAGGCCGCGGAAACAGCTTTCGAGCAGCGGTGGATCGATGTCTACCCGACGCCCGGCAAGCGATCCGGCGCCTATTCCAACGGCAGCGCGTACGACGTGCACCCCTACATCCTGCTGAACTTCAACGGCCAGTACGACGACGTGAGCACGATGGCCCACGAGATGGGGCACGCTCTGCACAGCTACTACGCCAACAAGACGCAGCCGTTCCCGCTGGCGGAGTATTCGACCTTCGTGGCCGAGGTGGCCTCGACGTTCAACGAGGCGCTGTTGATCCAGAAGATGCTTCGCGAGATCAAGGACGACGACACGAAGCTGTCGCTGCTGATGAACTACCTCGACGGGATCAAAGGGACCGTGTTCCGCCAGACGCAGTTCGCGGAGTTCGAACTGCGGATGCACGAGATGGCCGAGCGGGGCGAGCCCCTGACGGGCGACGCCTTCACGAAGCTCTACGGCGACATCCTCAAGGAGTATTACGGCCACGACAAAGGGATCTGCCGGATCGACGATCTGTACACTGTCGAGTGGGCCTACATACCCCATTTCTATTACAATTATTACGTCTACCAGTACTCCACGTCGTTCACCGCGGCGACGGCCCTGGCCGAAGAGGTGCGCCGCGGCGACGAGGGGGCGGCCCAGCGATACCTGCGTTTCATCTCGGCCGGCGGATCGGACTACCCGATCGCGGTCCTGAAAGAGGCGGGCGTCGATATGACCACGGCGGAGCCGTTCAAGAAGACCATGGCGGTGATGAATCGGACCATGGACGAGATCGAGGCCATCCTGGCTCGTCGGCAGGGAGGGCAATGATGCGGCCCTGAGCCGCCGCTGCCCCGGGGGACCGGCATGAAGAGTGTGACGAGAAAGACTGTCGGGGTGATTCTTGTCATCCTGGGATTTGCCGCGCTGGTGACGCCTCTGTCGCCGGGATCGTGGCTGATCCTGGTCGGTCTGGAGTTCCTGGGCTTGAGGATTCTGCTCGAGAACAAGCTGTGGCAGTGGATCGAGAAGCGGCCGAACAGCAGAATATCGCGAGTCGTTCGCAGGTTTCTGTGTCTAAGACCGCGGGATGAGTCCGGCAAGCTCAAATGTGAGCAGGGGAGAAAGGAGCGATCTGAGTGCTAGCGTCTGCGAAATCAGGCGTCCTTGAGATCTTCCTGATCGCCGTCCAGTTCATCCAGATTGATGAAGCTGTCCGACACGTCCAGGTCGTCCAGCTCGTCGCCGAGCTTCTCGTCCAGGTCCTCGTCTGCCTTCCCATCCAGTTCTTTCTCGAGTTCGGCGTCCAAGTCGTCCCCGCTCACGGGGGCCGGAGCTTTCTGGGGCTTGGGTTTGGCCTTGGGGGCCTGCGTCCCGGCCTTTTTCGGCGGCGGGACGATCTTGGCGGGCTTGCCGTCGATCTGGCAGACGAACGTCAGAGGGCCGATGCGGATGTAATCGCCCGGCTTGACGGGGACGTCCTTTTCCGGCTCCACCTGCTTGCCATTGACGAACGTTCCCCCGCGCGAGCCGAGGTCGCGAAGCTTCATCGTCTGGGCATTGGCGGTCAACTGGCAGTGCCTTCGCGAAACGACGGGCAGAGGGATTCGCAGATCGCAATCGTGCCTTCGCCCCAGGACCGTTACCAGCTTGGGCAGCGCGAAGGCTTTGTGGGATCCGTTTTTCGTGAGAAGCACCAGGTTCGCGTTCATTGGCGTCCCTTCATGCGGACTAAGCACAAGCTCTCCAACTCCTTTATGATACCAGGAGATCCGTCCTATAACAACAGCTAACCTGTCAAAAGCCGTCCTGTCAAGACCCTGGCGGGACATTGATACCGTAAGTTCTTGTGAAATAACCAGTTAAGTAGAGCCTGCCGGTCGCACCGATCCGAGGGCCGGACGTAACAACCCTCGCGAATTGTCGCATGGAGGCGAGATTCGGACGATACTTGACTTTGCGGGCGGGTCCGGTATATTCGGGAAAACGCTCAAGAGACGCGCGAATTTGGAAGGACGTATGGCAAAAATCACATTACCAGACAGCAGCACTCTCGAAGTGGCGGACGGCGCCACCGCGAAGCAGGTTGCCGAGAAGATCGGCTCGGGGTTGGCCAAGGCGGCATTAGCCGCGAAAATCGATGGAAAACTGGTGGATCTGAGCACGCCCGTAACCGGTAGCCCGCGCGTCCAGATTATTACGTCGAAGGACAAGGAAGGCCTGGAGCTGATGCGGCACAGTTGCGCCCACGTCATGGCCGAGGCGATCACCAGCCTGTGGCCTCAGACCAAGCTCGTCTACGGCCCGACCGTCCAGGACGGCTTCTACTATGATGTCGATCTCGACGATCCGATCCGGCCGGACGATTTCCCGCGAATCGAAGCCAAAATGCAGGAAATCGCGGAGGCCAACAGGCCGTTCGTCCGCAAGGAGTTGTCCCGGACGGAGGCGTTGGAGAAGCTCCGCAACGACAAGTACAAGACCGACAACATCGAGCGGGTCGACAGCCAGGTAATCAGCTTCTACTCGCACGGCGACGACGGTTTCCAGGATCTGTGCCGGGGTCCTCACGTTCCCAGCACCGGGAAAGTCGGCGCCTTCAAGATCATGTCGGTGGCGGGGGCGTACTGGCACGGCGACGCCAAGCAGAAGATGCTCCAGCGGGTGTACGGCACCGCCTGGCCGACGAAGAAGGATCTCGACGAGTACCTCAACCGCCTGGAGGAGGCCAAGAAACGCGACCACCGCGTCCTGGGCAAGCAACTGGAGCTGTTCAGCTTCAGCGAGATGGGCCCGGGCTTCGCCTTCATGCATCCCTACGGAATGATCGTCTGGAACGTGATGCTCGACTTCATGCGGAAGATGAACCGCAAGTACGGGTACAAGGAGGTCCGGACCCCGATCATCCTCAACGAGGAGCTCTGGCACCGCAGCGGCCACTGGGACAACTACAAGCAGAATATGTACTTCACCAAGATTGACGACATCGATTATGCCGTCAAGCCGATGAACTGCCCCGGCGGCTGCCTGCTGTACAAGACCACCCGACACTCGTACAGGGAGCTTCCGCTCCGCATGGCCGAATTCGGCATGGTGCACCGGCACGAGGCCAGCGGCGTGCTGCACGGCCTGTTCCGAGTCCGCCAGTTCACCCAGGACGACGCCCATATCTATTGCACGCCGGCACAGATCGAGTCCGAGATCATCGGCGTCATCAACCTGATTTTCGAGACCTACGAATCCTTCGGATTCACCGATTTCGCCATCGAGCTCTCGACCAAGCCCGAGAAGCACATCGGCTCCGACGAGATCTGGGAGACCGCCACCAACGCCCTGAAGGCGGCCCTCAATCATAAGAAGATCACGTTCCGGATCAACGAAGGCGACGGGGCGTTCTACGGACCCAAGATCGATTTCCATGTCAAAGACTGCATCGGCCGCTCCTGGCAGGTCGGCACGATCCAGCTCGATTTCTCGATGCCGGCGAGGTTCGAACTCGCCTACGTGGACGAGGACAACACCGAAAAGACCCCGGTGATGATCCATCGGGCCGTGCTGGGTTCGCTCGAGCGGTTCATGGGCATCCTGATCGAGCAATACGCCGGGGCGCTGCCTCTGTGGCTTTCGCCCGAGCAGGCTCGCGTGATGACCATCAGCGAGAAGAGCAACGAGTACGCGGCCAGGGTCCAGGAGATCCTCAGCAAGGCGGAGGTGCGGTGCGGCGTCGATCTGTCGGATGAGAAGATCGGGGCCAAGATCGCCAAGGCTCACGGCGAGAAGATCCCGTACATGCTCGTCGTCGGACCGAAAGAGGCCGAAGCCAACCAGGTCAACGTGAGAATTCGCGGCACCCAGGAAACCCGTACAGTCTCCGTGGATCAGTTCCTGGCCGTGGTCAGGCAGAAAGTCGCCGATAAAGCGACGGACTTGGCATTTTGACGTGCTGGAAACTCGCAAATGTGATATAGTGCCGGATGACGTAGCACAACGATCGGCCTGCGCAGGTTGACGTATTCATTCTTTTGAGAAAGGCAAGGTGGTCGAAAACAGTGAAACGAGGTCTTCGCATCAATGGGGGGATCCGGGCCGACAAGGTACGGCTCGTCGATGACGCAAACAATCAAGTTGGGGTCGTCTCGAAGGAAGAGGCCATCAGCAAGGCCCAGGAAGCGGGTCTGGACCTTGTCGAGGTGGCGCCGAACAGCGAGCCGCCGGTCTGCCGAATCATGGACTACGGCAAGTGGCTCTACCAGCAGAAGCGGCGGGTGCGCGATGCCCACAAGAAGACGGTGCATCCCGTGGCCACGCTCAAGGAGATTCGGCTTCGACCCGAAACGGACTCTCACGACCTGGAGATCAAGGTCAAGCACGCCCGGGAATTCCTGGAGAAGGGGCACAGGGTCCAGCTCTCGCTCCTCTTCCGCGGACGTCAGATGCTGCACAAGGAACTGGGGTACGAACTGCTCAATCAAATCATGAGCGGCCTGCAGGATCTTGCCAAGGTCGAACGGCCTTCGGCCTTGACGGGACGCCGGATGACTTTGTTGCTCGTTCCGAAGTAGCAGTTCCGGGCCGGGGAGTGGCGGGGCGGTTGGCGTGTGTCGGCGCGAGCGGGAGTCTGTTTCCTCCCGACGGCGCCGTGCAGCCGGATCTTCGCACTTTTTTTCTCAATACGAGTTGACCACGCTCGTCACAGGCGGTATACTCCTGGTTTTACCTGTGGTACGCAAAACGTCCATGCTGTTTGAGGAACTGTATGCCGAAGCAGAAGCTAAAAACGCATAAGGGTCTGGCCAAGCGGGTCAAGGTGTCCGCCAATGGCAAGATCAAGCACCGCAAGGCCGGCAAGGGGCACTTGATGAGCGTCAAGAGCTCCAAGCGGCTGCGGCGAATCCGTCGCCCGGCCACCGTCACGAGCAACGTGTATACGGCCAAGATGGTGGACGCGCTGCGCAGTTGAGCGTTCGCTCCTCGCAGTCGCGGGACAACACCAATGGCTTGCTTCCCGGCTCTCAGCTGCCGTAGCAAGCGGGATTTTTTGATGTTTAGGAGAAAGCTGACATGCCACGATCAACCAAAGGTCATGCTGTTCGCAAAGCCAAGAAGCGAGAACTCAAGCGGGTGCGCGGCCATCGCGCAATGGCGGGGCACACTTGGAGATTGGCCACAGAGGCCCTTCGCCGTGCCGAGATCTACGCCCGCCGCGACCGCAGGGCCAAGAAACGGGATTTCCGCGGTCTGTGGATTATCCGTCTGAGCGCCGCCTGCCGCGAGCGGGGCGTGCGATACAGCGAGTTCATCAACGGCTGCAAAAAGGCCCAGATCACTCTCAATCGCAAGATGCTCAGCGAGATCGCCATTGCCGATCCGCAGGGCTTCGACGCGATTCTGCAGCAGGCCAAAGCGGCCCTCGCCTGATTCATTCGACGGCTGGTTCGATCCCCAAGGGATGGTCGCCGCATCGGGCGAGTGGTCCGGTGACGGGCGATCGCCATTGGGCGGGTTGGAGGCTCGGTCATGCTGGAGCAATTCGAACAGGTTGGTAAGGAAGCTCTTGCGGAGCTGCTGAAGGTGCGGGACCTCAAGGCCCTGGAAGAGTTCCGCATCAAGTACCTGAGCCGCAAGGGCCTCATCATGGACCTGCTCAGCCAGGTGGGCAAGCTCCCCCGCGAGGAGAAGCCCAAGGGCGGCCAACTCGCCAACAAGACCAAGAACGAGGTGCTGGCGGCCTTCGAGGAACGCAAAAAGACGCTCGAAGAGTCGCAAAAGGGCCAGCGGGAGACGATCGACGTCACGCTGCCCGGCGTCCCCGTCGAGGTCGGCAATCGTCACGTCATCATGCAGACGATCGACGAGCTGCTGGACATCTTCGGCCGGATGGGCTTCGGCGTCGCCTACGGCCCCGAGGTCGAGGACGAGTGGCACAACTTCGTCGCGCTGAACATCCCGCCCGAGCACCCGGCCCGAACCCCGTCGGACAACTTCTACATCGAGGACAACGTCCTGCTCCGAAGCCAGACCTCCACGATCCAGATCCGGGTCATGGAGAAGAACAAGCCGCCGATCCGCGTGGTGGCCCCGGGCCGGGTCTATCGCCCCGACGCGGTCGACGCGACGCACATGTACATGTTCCACCAGCTCGAGGCGCTCGTCGTCGACGAGGGCGTCACGATGGTGGACTTGAAGACCACGATCGAGCAGTTCATCCACGTCTTCTTCGGCCCCGACACGAAATGGCGGTTCCGCCCGAGCTTCTTCCCGTTCACCGAGCCCAGCGCCGAGATCGACCTGCTGTTGACCGACAAGAGCGGCAACGAGCGGTGGGTCGAGATGGGCGGGTGCGGCATGGTGGACCCGAACGTCTTCGACGCCGTCGGCATCGACAGCGAGAAGTACACCGGCTGGGCCTTCGGCTTCGGCATCGAGCGGCTGGCCATGCGAAAGTACGAGATCGCCGACATCCGCTGGCTCTTCGAGAACGACCTGCGCTTCCTCAAGCAGTTCTGACATTTCTGTCACCCGCGCCGCGATCGGCCCACTATCTGTGTAAACGTCCGTTTGCCATGGTGGGGAAGACGCGATGCGATCTCGTGCGTTTCTGACATTCTGTTGCGGCCTGTTCGCCATTGTCGGCCAGACGCTGCTTCTGGCGGAGTGCGGCGAGGCCTTTGCCGGTGGGGAGATCTGGATCGGCTCCCTGATGGCGATGTGGTTTCTCGCGGCCGGCGCCGGGGCGATCGCATCACGCCGTATCCGCGGACGAGCATCCGCGGAAGTCCTCTCCCTGGCCCCTATTCCCGTCTTCTGCGTCCAATACTTGGCGGCCATTCTGCTTATCGGAGCCGGAAAAGGGGCCGGCCTGATTCTGCCGATTCACCAGATCCTCGGGTGGTCGCTGTTGATTGTCGGGCCGGGAGGACTGTTGACCGGTTTGTTGCTTGCGGTCCTTTGTCGGCCTGTCGGCGGCCTGTGCATCTGGGCGGCGGCGGGCGGAATCGTCGGAGGTGCGATGACCACGCTGCTGCTGCGTGGAGGGATGAACGCACTGGGGATTTTCCTGCCGGCCGCGATCGTTCTCTGCGGGACTGCCACGTGGTCGGCTTGGGCGTATCCAAAGCCGAGAGTCCGGTGGATCGGGGCGGCGGTCGCGGCTTCGGGGGTCTCCTGGATCTTCTTGCCGGTCATCTTGTTGGTGCCGCGATCGGAGCTGCTCTCGC
>JBDKUU010001183.1:0-5183 GCA_039679525.1 Phycisphaerales bacterium
GGCCCGGGCCGTGGTCTGCCAGGCCAATTTGAGGCAGTGGGGCCTGGTCTTCTCGATGTACATGAACGACCACAATGAGCAACTGGACTGGAAGACGTGGACCCTGGCTCCATGGTGGAGCTGGAGCCGATGGTATGCCAGCGATTCCAACGATCTGCTCCTGTGCTCCGCGGCCAGGCGATATGAAGTGAATAAGAGCGATCCCAGGTGGGAAGAAGGTGTATCTCTCGGATACGGCAAAGGGAGCAAATTCACCTCCTGGAAGGTGACGGACCCTGCCGCGGGCGGAACGATCTACGGCAGCTATGGATTCAACGCTCTGGGGCTCCAAGTCATAAGGTCAGACGCACCCGCATCGCACGAAGGGGCTATGCCTCAGACACGACCGGACGTATTCCGCATGGCGGGCTCCCGAACGCCGGTCCTTCTGGATGCCGTCTGGTGCTGGGCCGCCGCAGACCCTCTGGTGTCCCCTCCCGCATACGACGGGGATCTTTCCAACCGGACACCAATGGAGTGTGTGTGCATCAATCGACACGATGGAGCAGTGAACAGCCTGTTCCTCGATTGGTCGGCCCGTAGAGTGGGACTTAAGGAACTTTGGGCACTCAAATGGTATGTCAACTGTGACACCGTCGTGAGTCCCTGGACGAGGGCGGGCGGCGTGCAGGCGGAGGATTGGCCGCCGTGGATGCGTGGATTCAAAGACTACTGAGAAGGGGCTCGTGGCGGCGGGACGCCGCGTGGAAGCGTAAGAAGGGAGAACATGGCGGAGATTCTATGCCGACAGGCGGGGGAGTGATCGCGTCAACCGCGAAGCGCGAGATTATGGGGACTGATGGAGAGGAAGAAGGTTATCCGCTGATCGGCCGCTCGCCTGTTTTTTTTCTTTTGGTTTCAGATTTTGCTTGAACCGGTCGATAAGTAAGACTATATTAGTCCTACATTAAGGGCGTCGCGGTGGAAAGGGCGTCCGACCGGAGTTGAGTGGAGTAAGACATGGACATTCTGAGACGCAACACGGATTACGCCCTGCGGCTGATGGTGAGCCTGGCCAAGCACGGCCCGGACGCCTCCATCTCGACGCGGGCGCTGGCGGAAGAGCAGGAGGTGCCGTACCAGCTCGCGTGCAAGCTGATGCAGCAGCTCCACGCGGCCAGGTTGGTCGAGAGTTGCATGGGGGCCCGGGGCGGGTTTCGATTGGGCCGTGGGGCCGGCGAGATCAGCCTGCTGGACGTGGTGGAAGTGGTCCAGGGCCGGCTGAGCCTGAACCGGTGTCTGCTGAACAAGTCGTGCTGCCCCCGCACGACAACTTGTCCGGTGCGGGCCAGAATGGGCGAACTTCAGACGAAGATGGACGAATACTTGGGAGGCGTCACGCTCGCCGACCTGATCCGGGCGCAGGGCGACGCGGACGAGGCCAAGGCAACCGTACGGAGAGCAACATGACCGAACCAAGAAAGAAATCGAGCGTCCTGGCGGCCTGCGTCGGCACGCCGCAGAGTATGGACGGCCTGATCGAGTACGCCGAGGACTCGATCGTGAGCAAGACGATCCTCGATAAGCCCGTGGGGACGATCACGCTGTTCGCGTTCGACGCCGGCCAGCAGCTCAGCGAACACACGGCCCCGTACGACGCGGTGGTCCAGGTGATCGACGGCCGGGGCCGGCTGACGATCGGCGGCGAGCCGGTGACCGTTGAGGCGGGCCAGATCGTGATCATGCCGGGCAACGTGCCGCACTCGGTGGCGGCCGAGGAACGATTCAAGATGCTGTTGACGATGATCCGCGCCTAGTGTTGTGAGTCGAAGAACCGTAATACTGACTATATAGTAATGGAGAATGTAGATGTACTGTATCCAGTGTGAGCAGACTGCCAAGGGGACCGGGTGCACGTCGGTTGGGGTGTGCGGGAAGGACCCGCAGACCGCGGCGTTGCAGGATTTGCTGATCTATGCGACTAAAGACATCGCCCGGTACGCCCATCGGGCGGGGGAACTGGGGGCACGGGACCGCGCGGTGGACGTGTTCGTGGTCAAGATGCTCTTTACGACCCTGACGAACGTCAACTTCGACCCGCAGCGGTTCCAGGCGTGGATGACCGAGGCGGTCGCGATCAAAGAGCGGGCGGTGCGCCTCTACGAAACCGCGGCCAAGAAGGCCGGCAAGACCCCCGAGAAGCTCGAATGCCCCGTCGCCTGGTGGCAGGGCACGAACGACCTGGCGGCCATGACGGCCAAGGGCCTTGAGGTCGGCATCGAGAAGCGGATGGGCAGCCTGGGCAAGACTGTCGCGAGCGTGCAGGAACTGATCACGTACGGCCTCAAGGGCGTCGCCGCCTACGCGGACCACGCGTTGATCCTGGGCAAGGAAGACCCGCAACTCTACGCTGCGATCCACGAGATGCTCGACTACCTCACCCGCAAGCCCACCGACGCCAACGAGCTGCTCGGCCGGGCCCTCAAGACGGGCGAGATCAACCTCAAGGCCATGGAATTGCTCGACGCCGCCAACACCGGCACGTACGGCCACCCCGAGCCGACGAAGGTCCGCGTCACACCGGTCAAGGGCAAGTGCATTCTCGTCTCCGGCCACGACCTCAAGGATCTCGAACTGCTGCTCCAGCAGACCGAAGGCAAGGGCGTCAACGTCTACACGCACGGCGAAATGCTGCCCTGCAACGCCTACCCCGCCCTGAAAAAGTACAAGCACCTGGTCGGCAATTACGGCGGGGCCTGGCAGGTCCAGCGGACCGAGTTCGACGCGTTCCCCGGCGCGGTGCTGATGACCACCAACTGCATCCAGAAGCCCAAGGAAACCTACCAGGGCCGGATCTTCACGTCGGGCCTCGTGGGCTGGCCGGGCGTGACGCACATCGCCGACGGCAACTTCGCCCCGGTGATCGAGGCGGCGCTGGCGGCCCCTGGCTTCGCGGCGGACGAGCCCGCCAAGTACATCACGGTCGGCTTCGGCCGCAACACGGTCATGAGCGTCGCGGGCAAGGTGATCGACCTCGTCAAGGCCGGCAAGATCCGCCACTTCTTCCTGGTCGGCGGCTGCGACGGGGCCAAGCCCGGCCGCAACTACTACACCGAGTTCGCCGAGCAGGTCCCGAACGACTGCGTGATCCTGACCCTGGCCTGCGGCAAGTTCCGCTTCAACAAGCTCGAGTTCGGCGACATCGACGGCATCCCGCGTCTGCTCGATGTCGGCCAGTGCAACGACGCCTACTCCGCGGTCCAGATCGCGGTGGCCCTGGCGGGCGCCTTCAATTGCGGGATCAACGATCTGCCGCTGTCGCTGGTGCTGTCGTGGTTCGAGCAGAAGGCGGTCGCGATTCTGCTGACCCTCTTGTACCTGGGCGTTAAGAACATCCGGAGCGGGCCGAGCCTGCCGGCGTTCATCACGCCCGACGTGTTGGGCATCCTGGTCGAGAAGTTCGGTATCAAGCCGATCACGACGCCGAAGGAAGATCTCGCGGCGATCCTGGGCGCGTAAAGCATGTGTTCGTAGGGGCAGGTTTTCAAACTTGCCCCTACATAACGCCTCACGGCGTTGTCACAAACGAATCGAAGGTCATGCGTAGGGTGGGCTATTAGCCCACGCGTCAAGGTCCACGTGATTGAAGAACGCGTGGGCTAAGAGCCCACCCTACATGTTCTCCGGAGTCAAGCGATGGCAGTACGAAACGTGGTGAAGATCGACGAGGCCAAATGCAACGGGTGCGGCCTGTGCGCCCAGGCCTGCGCCGAGGGTGCGATCAAGATTATCGACGGCAAGGCCAAGCTCGTCAGCGACAGCTACTGCGACGGCCTCGGCGCGTGCCTCGGCCATTGCCCCCAAGACGCCATCACGATCGAGCCTCGCGAGACGGCCGCCTTCGATGAAGAAGCGGTGAAGTCGCACCTGGGCCACGAAGCCAAGAAGGCCGAGCCTCTATTCGTCTGCCCCGGCTTGGCGGCGCATCAGTTGCGGCCGGAACCTGCGGCGGCGCCAGAGCAAGAAACATCGGGGCCGGTCCCGTCGCAGTTGAGCCACTGGCCGGTCCAGTTGAAGCTGGTCTCGCCGACGGCCCCGTACTTCGCCGACGCGGATCTCCTGCTGGTCGCGGACTGCGTGCCTTTCGCGATGGGCGACTTCCATCAGAAATACCTCCGCGGCCGCAGCGTCGCGGTAGGCTGCCCCAAGCTGGACGACGCGAACTTCTACGTGGAGAAGCTGGCCCAGATCCTGCAAGCCAACGATCTGCATAGTCTGACGGTCGTGCACATGGAGGTCCCATGCTGCTCCGGCCTGACCCGAGTGGCCCGCGGGGCGATCGCCCTGAGCGGCCGGGCGATGAACTTCGAGGATGTGACGATCTCGATCCGAGGCGAAGTGATCCGAACCCAGATGGTGAACCCGGGCGGAGAAGAGTAGGGAAATCCGAAATTCGAAGCACGAAATCCGACCCCGCCCCGCGCGGGAACGTCAACAAATCCAAATTCCCCAAACCCGAATGACAGAAACGCTCGCGCCCGGCGTGTCTCGTTCGTGGTGACGCCGTGAGACGTTGCCTTGGGAAGTGGGAAGTGTCAAGTTTCAAGTGTGAAGTCGGAGAGTAGCGCCCCTGCAACAAGGGCGCATGACCGCAGTTGCGTGAGCGTCGTGACCCACCCTACGAAGACTCCCAGGGACGCTGCCCCTGACACCCTGGCATTTTGTGCTTTGGGCCAGCAGCACGAGAATGATGCTTCGCATCGCCTCTGAGCGGGCCGGCGTCGGCTGTTCTCGTCCAGAACCGTGCCATTGGCCCAAGGCGAGAAATGTCCGCCGGGCCGTCGTGCAGCGGCGAGCCGGCGGACCCCGGATCTGTCCGTTTCTTCCTCGGCTCCGCAATCCCGTGCGCCAAGCCCCGTCGCAGAAGCGGTCACGCACCTCTGCGATGAGTCTCTCTTGCTTCACACTTGACACTTCCCACTTGAAACTCCCTGCCTTGCATCTCTCCTCGCGACATGCTATCATGAAAGCAGTTGGCGAAAGAGAATCGGACTGTCGGTTACATGCGGAGCAATCGAATGGCGATTCGCGGGAGAGAACGATGAGTGCGAACAAATCCGAGCGGTGTTGGCCCAGAGACTGGGCGTTTCATCTTTGTTTGGAGTCCATTCCGCTCGTGAGTCTTCTCGTGGTGGCGTTTCTCC